>NZ_RAVY01000008.1:0-100977 GCF_003611625.1 Corallococcus sp. CA054B | reverse complement strand
TGGCTATACTGGCGTCCCCCTCCCCTCGGAGACCGTGCATGACCTCGCGGTGGTGCCTGCTGTCCACCCTCCTGCTGTGCGCCCCGGCCCTCGCCCACGCCGAGGACGCCGCCGCCCTCTGGGACAAGAGCTGCAAGAACTGCCACGGTCCGGACGGCCGCGCCCAGACGCGCATGGGCCAGAAGGAGTCCATCCCCGACATGAGCCGGGCCGCCTGGCAGAAGGCGGAGTCGGACACCGAACTGCGCGAGGTCATCGCCAACGGTTCGTCCCACAACCCCAAGATGAAGGCCTACAAGGACCGGCTCACCCCGGAGCAGATGGACGCCCTGGTGCGATACATCCGCACCTTCAAGGCGAAGGAGTAGCGCTCGTGAATAACCCTTCGCGTCCGGGCGTCGTGGGCATTGGGAGAATTGGAGCCGCCATGAAGACCCTCACCGTCGCCATCGTGTTCTGCCTGTCCATGGTCAGCCTCTTCACGTCGGTGCGCGCCGACGCCAATGCCTTCCCCCGCCTGGAGCCGGGCGTCTCCCAGCCGGTGGCGCTGATGCCCAAGGGCGGCGACGGCAAGGGCGGTGGCAAGGGCGGCAGCGACGGCGGCAAGGGCGGCGAGGAGGATGAAGAGGAGTACCGCCGGCAGACCCGCGCCCTCTCCCAGAAGGCCGCCCTGGAACTGGTGGACCCCGGCGTGCTGGACGACATGCTCCGCCTGCGCGCCGCCGTGCGCGGCGGCCAGCGCTGACGGCCGGGCGACATCGCAAGAATGAGGGGGCTCGCAAAGTTTGCGCAGCCCCCTGACGTCAGACGGCACCCCCCCGCATCACGGACATCCCTTATTCCGGCGGTTTGAGCGCCGGAATTCCCGGCACGAACCTTGCTGTTCAGTGGCTCCCAAGCCGTACCTCCCCCCAGGGGTACGTGAAGGAGCCCCCCGATGGTGCGTCGCCCAACCTCCCGCCGTCAGTCCCGTGGCTTCACGCTCCTGCTCGCGCTGGGCGTGGTCGCGGTCGTGACGATGGCGGTGATGCTCAGCTACAGCGTGGTGGGCCGCGAGGCCGACACCCAGGCGGACACCCGCCGCCAGAAGCAGGCGTTCTTCGCCGCCGAGGCGGGCCTCGCGGAAGGGCGCGAGACGGTGCGCCTGCTGCTGAACAACAACGGGAACAACTCCACGATGGGCCTGTCCGCCGCCCTGGGAGGGGCCGCTCCGGTGGCCGACATCCCCGCGTTGGCCGCCGCCAATCCCCCCTGGTACGAGCTGCTGCCCGGACCGGAGGACGGGTGGAACCCGTACACGGTGACCACGACCAACCTGAGCGCGTCCGAAGTCCCCGTGGGCGTGGACTACCCGGAGCAGCGCAACGTGCGCTACCGCGTCTTCGTCCGGGATGACCTGGATGACGACCAGAACACCGTCGACAGCAACCGCCAGCTGTGGATCCTCGCCGTGGGCGAGGTGTTCATGGAGGACGGCCGTCGTCCGACGCGCTCCATGGTCCAGGCGCTGGTCACCAACGCGATTGGCGAATCCATCTTCGCGCCCGGCTGCATCACCAAGGGCTGCGGCCCGGACATGACCTACAACAATCCCACGGACCAGAATGCGCCCGCGGGAACCACCATCACCCTTCCGTGACCTCGTCTTCTCCCACGAGCCCCCCATGAAACGCCTGACTCCCCTGCTGCTCCTGCTGCCGGTGCTCGCCAGCGCCCAGGACCGAGGCGCGGCGGCCTTCAACAAGGCCTGCGCGCAGTGCCACCAAGCCAGGACCCCGACGGAGAAGCAGCCGGTGGGGCCGCTCGGCGTGCGCAAGCCCGTGGGTCCCTACATGGACCAGGTGCTGGACAAGAAGACCCTGGCGGAGGTCCAGACGTGGGTGCGGTCCCCCCACCGGATCAACCCGAAGACGGACTGCGACACGCGCCTGCTGCCCCCCGACGAGTTGGACGCCCTCACCAGCTACCTGTCCACCGTGGTCGTGGCTCCCCCGCCCTCTCGCCGGATGATGCTGCGCAAGCAGATGACGGAGCAGGTGGCGGCACGCAAGGCGCGTGACAAGGCCGAGGCCGAAGCGAAGGCGAAGTCCCAGCCGAAGAATCAGGGGAAGCAGTGATGCGCACGCTCTTTCAACGAACCCTCACGGCGCTGGTGCTGGCGGTCGCGACGCCCTCGCTGACCCACGCGCAGCAGCTCTGCCAGGACGACCTGTCCAACGACAAGCAGGGCGCCTTCAAGCTGGGCCCTGACGGCCTCACCGTCGCCAACGACACCATCCTCCTGCGCAAGGACGGCCGGCTCCAGCTCAACACCAACCTCAAGAAGCTGGACGCGGAGAACATCATCTTCCCGTTCGACCAGACGGTCACCATCGACTACGTGTACGAGTCCGCCGGCGCGTCGCACTCGCTCGGCTACATGTACATGGAAGACGTGGTGAAGCGTGGCTACGCGGACAAGGTCACCCACGAGCTGGTCGACCTGAACGACAACGGCATCCTCGATCTGCACGAGGCCATCTACAACCTGACGCCGGACGACGACCCGGTCCTGCCCATCAAGTACGTGGGCAAGTCGCGGCGTTGCAACAACACCTTCACGTCCGGGGGCAAGAAGTACAACGAGCCCGAGCTGGCGATGGGCGCCTGCGGCAGCACCTTCCGCCACGAAGATGACGTCACGGACGCGCGCCCGGGCCGCGGGCATTCCAGCGCATTCAACATCGAAGCGGACTGGGTGGGCGTCAACAACGTCAACGACGCCCAGGGCGACCGGGGTCTGTTCAACTACATCCCCAACCTGCTCGAGCCGGCCGTGCCGGAGAACGACAACCTGGGCATTGGAAGAATGGTCTTCCTGCTCGTGGACGACGACAGCGACTATACCGTCACGCGCAACCTGGGCCCCGTCGCGGACGCCGACGACACCTTCAACGGCGTGCCCGACTACAACGTCTCCCAGTATGACTTCCGGGGCATCAAGCTCCCCGCGCCGATCAAGCCCCCTGACTCGGCGCCCAAGTCCGAAAAGGACCAGTACGCCGCGGACAAGGACAACTACGAGAAGATCAACACCGGCGACCGCCGGGTGAACCTGGGCCTCGTCGCGGGTGGCAAGGAGATCATCTTCTTCGCCGTCGTCTACTACGAGGCCCGCCACAACACGGACAACGACACGGTCGCCCCCTGCCTCAAGCGCCAGCCCTATACGGGCAACCCCGACGAGGACGGCAAGTGCCTGCTGCACCTGCAGACGTCCGTCTCCGTGTTCTTCTCCAAGGCCACCTGGAACCTGGACCAGAACTTCAAGGCGCCCACGGACAACGTGGTGGCGGAGCGCAACATCGGCTGCAAGTACTCCGAGAGCTGCAACTCCCCCTCGGACGCCTCCGCCTGCAAGATTGACGGCACGAGCCCGGTCAAGAAGGCCTGCGGCTGGCTGGAGAATGACACGCTCAAGCGCCTGGACTCGCCTGCCTACAAGAACCTGAAGATGCCCATGGAAGGCGTGGTCGTGCCGGCTCCGGGCAAGGACATCACCGACCCGGACAAGGCGAAGGCGATGGCCAGCATGAACTTCATGCCCCACGTCATCGTGGGCGCGCCCACCACGGACCCCTTCCGGTGGATCCTCGGCTTCGAGGACCTCAACGGCGGCGGTGACCGCGACTTCAACGACATCGTGTTCATGATCAACAAGGAGAACGGCGGTGGCGCCAAGTCCACCACCATCACCTCGGACGTCATGAGCGACACGGGCGACAAGCTGGGCCCGGACTTCACCATCACCAAGGTCCGCTTCCGCCGCCAGGACGACGTCGCCCCGTACAAGACCCCGGGCAACCCGCCCACGAACATCCGCACCAAGTCCTCCTGCAACATGGTGGAGGATCCGTCCTGCAAGCCCGCCCCTGCCTGCACGAAGGCGCCCTGCTGGACCGAGGAGGTCGCGGGTGCCTGCACCGCGAGCGGCGTGAAGCCCACCATCACCTATTCCATCGCCGTGGACTGCCGCGTGCTGAACGCCGCGGGCGTCTACGAAAAGAACGAGAACCCCGCGTGGGTGCCGGTGCCGTTCAACAACGACAAGCAGTACCCCGACCAGGAGGTGGAGATCGACATCCTGGCGCTGGGCCTCACCGGGTCGCAGCTGTGCTGGAAGGTGGACATCAGCAGCCCCAGCGAGCTGTGCCGTCCCATCATCGACGAGGTCGACATCGGCTACCAGGCGGTGCGCTCCGGCTCCTACGCGCGCTCCAGCCCCAGCACCCTGGGCAACGTCGCGGTCTGGGGCGTGAACGAAACGCCGGGCCAGAACTGGGGCAAGGGCTGGAGCAGCACCGAGGGCAGCCTGCCTCCGGCCGGCACGCGCGCCTATGACGACTCCAAGGACTTCACCATCCGCGGCCGCCTGTACATGCAGTCGCTCTACGAGCCGGGGGTCGCCAAGACCGACCCGAAGCTGCGCTGGGAAGCCGGCCGCGTGATGGCGCTGTCGCTGGCCGGCTCCGCTCGCAAGCTCTACACGATGAACGGCTCGGGGGTCCGCACGGAGCTCAGTGACGTGGCCGCGTTGGGCAACACGCTGCTGCCTTCCTCCTACTGCAACACGTACAGCGAGATTGACGGCCGCTACCTGTACGACCTGAACAACGACAAGACCTGCAGCGTCACCGCGCAGGCGGATCCCGCCACCAACCCCTACAGCGACCGCCAGTTCCTCATCGACTGGCTGTACGGGTACGACAACAAGAGGACCTCGCAGTTCCGCCCCTGGGCCTTTGGCGGCATCAACCTCTCCACCGTGGCGGTGGCCGTGCCCCCGTACCAGGACAACTGGTACCAGAACGCGAAGGGCACCGAGCGCGACACCTACCGCAAGAACTTCATGACGCCGCTCCAGGATCGAAGCACCAAGGCCTTCGTGGGGACGATGTCGGGCGTGCTGCACGCCTTCGACGCGGGTGAGTTCCGCAACGCCCTGAACGACGACTGCGTGGCGGATCCCCAGTTCCGCGGCTACTTCCTCCCGAAGTCGTGCCCTGCCGACCCGAAGAAGGCGGAGCGCCAGTACGGGACCGGCGAGGAAGAGTTCGCCTACATGCCCAACCTGATGCTGGAGCAGTACCGCAACCAGTACGTGCGCTTCCGCGGCTCGGGCACCCTGCCCAAGCCGCAGATGGACGCTTCGCCCAGCATCGCCAACGTGGACCTGGGTGACCGCAACGACTGGAACGACAACATCAAGTACACCTGGACGCCCGCGACCACGGCGCAGAAGCAGCAGGGCGCCAAGACGGTGCTCGTCTCCGCCACGGGCAAGACCAGCCCGGTGGTCTTCGCGCTGGACATCACGGATCCCAAGAAGACGGACCGCTACCCGCTGCCGATGTGGGAGTTCAGCCTGGCGGACATGGATGTGGCGTCCGCCTTCACCAAGGCCGTGAAGGACGACAGCACCGGCACCGTGAAGCTGCCGGACAACTCGGGCTCCCGGCACGCGCCTTCGGTGGGACGCATCTCCTGGGGCTCCGCGCAGGACAAGGACCGGCGCTGGGTGGCGGTGGTGGGCACCGACTACGACCCGGGCGAGGCGCGCGCGGGCGCCATCTACATCCTCGACATGAAGACGGGTAAGCCGCTCGAGTACGGAAGCGGCGACCCTGGCAAGTACGCGGGCGTCGTCACCTTCGAGCAGGGCTCGGGCATCGCGGCGGAGACGGCGATGCTGGACCTGGACCAGGACGGCTCCTACGACGTCCTGTACGTGCCCACCACGGCCGGCAGCGTGTGGCGCGTCAACCTCAAGGACGTGAACACCTCGCGGAAGCTGGGCAGCCAGGTGCAGAAGTGCATGGTGGCCCACGCGGCGTCCGCGCTGGAGGGCCGCGCGGATGCGAGCCAGACGCAGCTGGACCTGCAGGAACTCTACTCCAACATCGCGGTGAAGCTGGTCGCGACGGATGCGGGCCCGGCGGTGCGCTTCTACTTCGGCACCAGCGACAGCCCCGACAAGTACACGGACGGCTACCTCCCGGATGTCCAGAATCCCCTGAACCCCACGTACCAGTACCACCTGCTCGCCTTCGAGGACCCGGACCCCACGAACAAGAACGGGTGCAAGGAGCTCAAGCCCCTGTGGGTGCAGAAGATGAGCCCGGGTCAGAAGCTGTGGGGCGGCGTGGCGCTCAGCTCGGACAACATCTACGCGGCGACCGCGGTGGGCACGGCGGCGGACATCTGCAGCCTGAACGCGGACGCGAAGGGTGAGGCCTACATGGCCAGCCAGTCGAGCGGCGCGCTCGTCGGCGGCGGGGCGAGCGAGTTGGAGGGACACGCCATCTCCGCGCCGGTGGTCCACGACGAGCACCTCTTCGTGCTCACGGCCACGGGTAAGATGAAGGTCAAGGGCGGTGAGGACTGGAACAACAAGGCGGGCACGAGCGGAGTGCCTCGCTCGCAGATCATGTTGTGGGAACCGCTGCCTGACGGGAGACTGCCGCAATGAAGCAGCGCGCCTCACGGGGTGTCACCCTGCTGGAAGTCATGGCCACCATGGCCGTCATGCTGCTGGGAGTCGCGGCGGCGATGACCGTGGTGAGCCAGACGACCCGCTCCAATCGCCGGACCCTGACCGCCAACCAGGCGCAGATCATCGCGGAGCAGACCCTGGAGAACATCCTCCAGGTGGGCTGCCAGGGTTCGGTGACGTGCGAGACGGCGTCGAGCGAGACCTTCGACGTGTACCAGACGTCGGAGGGGTTCCAGCGGGCTACGGCCCCCACGGATCCGGACGTCGTCGCGCGCAAGTACACGGTGACCGTGGACGTGGACAACTCCGTGGTCCCCGGCAGCATCGAGGATGGCAAGGCGGGCGAGCCGGCCATCACCCGCCCGCTCGTGGGGACCACGACGGGCACGCTCGTGAACGTGCGGGTCTCCGTGTCCTGGGATGAACCGGGCATCCGCGAGGGCCGGCAGATGGTGGTCCTCCAGAGTCGAATGGCGCCATGAAACCGTCCTCCCTCCGCAACCGGGGCTTCACGCTCCTTGAAGTGATGATCGCCAGCGCCATCGGGGTCATCGTGCTCACCACGGGGCTGGTGGTGGGCGCCCAGATGCAGAAGCGCGCCCTGTTCGAGGAACAGACGATGACCGCCCAGGTCACCGGGCGGGCCGTGAAGGACCAGATCACGCTGGACGTGTCCCGCGCGGGCACCGGCATGGGCAACACGCCCATCTCCTTCGCGAACGACGACGAGCGCTCGGCCATCACGGTCTGGTCCAAGCCGGACCTGACGACGGGCATCGGGACCACGCTGGGCGCGGACACGACGGACTACGCGCCGCCGCCCGTGGGGTTCCCGGCGTCGGACGCCCTCCAGCTCTACTGGGGGGACACGAACGGGATGATCACCCTGAGGACCTGCGACACGCTGTCGCGGATCCGCGAGGAGGAGACCACCACGGCGGGCACCTTCTGCACGCGCCCGAACCCCCCGACGGCGCTGGCGGATCCCGCCGTCCCCACGCTGGCCGTGA
This sequence comes from Corallococcus sp. CA054B, assembly GCF_003611625.1. Lineage (NCBI taxonomy): Bacteria > Pseudomonadati > Myxococcota > Myxococcia > Myxococcales > Myxococcaceae > Corallococcus > Corallococcus sp. CA054B. Next base: position 93,435 of record NZ_RAVY01000008.1, on the reverse strand, counting down.
TCGCCAGCGGGGGCAACAAGAAGGCCTGTCCCGTCCTGGTGGACAGCGTGCAGGAGGCCTCCGGGAAGCTCGTCATCAAGGGGCCGACCCCCGAGTTCCCGCGCTCGGATGTCTGCGCCGGCAAGGACCTGTGGACGAAGGCGTCCGGCGACGTCGAGAACTGGGTGGCCCTGCGGCTGAACGGCGCGGCCTACCGGGTGAACTGGAAGGGCGGCATCCCCACGCTGGAGTACCGCGCCCCGAACCAGGAGGACTGGTCGGTGTTGAGCCGTGACGTGGAGCAGCTCACCGTGCGCGAGGGCGTCGTCAATCTCGCCAATCCCCTGAACACGCTGGACTGGTACCCCAACGACGATCCCTCGGGCACCCCGCGTCCGGCCATCTCCGACTGCGACGTGGCCAAGTACACCCTGGGCTCCTGCAAGACGGACGACATCGCCTTCGGGGGAGGTCCCCTTCCGGCCGCGACCACGAAGGAAGAGGTCATCAAGCGCCTCCGCCAGCGGGTGCGTGAGCTGGAGGTGACGCTGGTCATCCGCACGCGGCGCATCAACCGCGACGCGGACACCACGGGCACGGATGAAGAGGGCCAGGCGAAGGATGGCTACACGCGCCGTCGCTACACGTTCCGCGTCGCGGCGCGCAACATGACCGTGGGCCTGACCCGGCCCGTTACGGCTTCGGTGACTCCATGAAGCAGACGCGTGGCATGACGTTGTTGGAGGTGCTGACCGCGCTGGCGGTGGTGTCCGTCTTCATCGCCCTGGCGGTGGGGGGGCTGCAGGGGCGCATTGGCGGACAGCGCGAGAGCATGGCCACGCGCGAGCTGTGGTCGGGCGCGCTGCGAGCGCGCCAGCTGGCCATCAGCACCAACCAGCCCGTGCGCATCGTGGTGGAGAACGACGTCGAGCTGCCGGATGGCACCCGGCGCACCGTGGCCCGCTGGGAACAGCTGAAGTGCGGCAGTGACCTGGCCAACCCGGACGAGTGGTCCATGGATGAGTGTCCCAGCACGGCCTGCGTGGACAAGACCTGCCGCACCACGCCCGACTGCTGCAGCACCACGGGGCCGGACATCGTCATCCCGGACAGCATGACCGCGACGGACATCAACAACCTGTGCTTCCTGCCGGGTTCCGGCCGGCCGGTGTTGAACAAGATGGACTGCATGCAGGGGCAGCTGGGCCAGGCCGCCCTCGTCGCCGCCGCGGCGCCGAAGGACCACCAGATCCAGTTCCGGTTCACCTCCGGCCGCCCCAAGAGCGTGCTGATGGTGGAGCCGCTGACGGGCCTGTCCAACGTGATGGATTGCGACTCGGTGGCCGCCACCACCACGGACGTCACCCGGAAGGACGTCCGGCTGGCGGACGCCTGCAACGAGCCCTGAGTGGGCCTGCCGCGCGCCCGGGGACCCTTCCGTGTCCCGGGCGCGCGTGAGCCTCCCCGCCCAGCGGCCGTCCCGCTGTTCCCATGGACACGACAGGTGTCCGCATCCAGCGTTGATTTGGGAGAAGGCGCACCCTAATTAGCCGAGGGCCCCACCCGGGCCCTCGAATGGATACCTCTCTCCCCCCGAAGACCGACGGCACGTCCTGGCCCGGCGGCGCTCCCCCTCCCTCCGGTGATGCCTTCGCCCGGCTCCTCTCCTCCCTGCGCGTGGGGCACCGCGCGCGGACGCAGGGGGTGAAGGGCGCGGCGCGCGGCCACCTGCTCGCCCGCCTGCACCGCGAGCTGCGCGCGCCCCTGGTGTGCGTGGCCGTGGACGAAGAAGCGGCGGACGCGCTCGCGCACGACCTGGCCTTCTTCCTGGGAGGCACCGGCAGCCTGCTGGAGCCCCGCGTGCTGCGGCTGCCCGCGGACGAGGTGCTCCCGTACGACGAGCTGTCGCCGGAGGCGGGCCCCATCACGGAGCGCCTGGGCGCGCTGTTCCACCTGGCGCGCGGCACGCCGTTCCCCGCGCTGGTGCTGTCCCTGCGCGCGCTGCACCGCCGCGTGCTGCCGCTGGGGGTGATGGAGGGGCTGGCCCAGCGCGTGGAGGTGGGCCAGGACTTCGACCGCGACTCGCTGGCGCGGAAGCTGGCGCTGATGGGCTACCAGAACAGCCCGCTGGTGGAGGACAAGGGCACCTTCAGCGTGCGCGGCGGCCTGCTGGACGTCTTCAGCCCGCTGTACGAGCGGCCGGTGCGCCTGGAGTTCTTCGGGGACACCATCGAGTCCATCCGCGTCTTCGACCCGGAGTCGCAGCGCACCGTGGACGCGCTCAAGACGGTGGACCTGGTGCCCGCGCGCGAGCTGCTGCTCACCGACGACACCCGCCCGCGCGCCGAGGCCGCCGCCCGCGCGGTCGCGGACCGCATCAACCTGCCCACCATCAAGCTGCGCGAGCGGCTGGACGCGCTCCGTGAAGGGCTGCCCGGCTTCGGCCTGGAGGGGCTGCTGCCCGGCTTCTTCGAGGGCGGGCTCGCGTCAGTGTTCGACTACCTGCGCGCGTGGGCCCCGGAGCCCGTCGTCTACCTGGACGACCCGGTGGGCCTGGACCGCGCGCTGGAGGAACTGTCGGCGGAGCTGGCGAAGGGCGTGGAGGAGGCGGACGCGCGCCAGGACCTCACCTATCCGCCGGAGCACCACTTCCTCACGCGCGAGGGCGTGGTGGAGGGGCTCAAGGCCCTGCGCGTGGTGGAGGGCGGAGGCCTGTCGCTCACGCAGTCCGAAGTGCCCGTGGCCTTCACCTTCGGCACGACGCAGGACCTGCGCGAGGCCATCCTCGCGCACCACGGTGAGGAGGGCGCGCTCACCCCGCTGGTGGAGCGGCTCCAGCGCTGGCGCGACACCGGCGTGGCGTGCGCGGTGGCGTGCGGCACGCTCAGCCAGGCGGACCGGCTGAAGCGGCTGCTGCTGGACCGCTCCGTGATGGTGAAGGTGCACACGGAGCCCCTGCAGGACGCGGCGAAGCTCTACGAGCCGGCGGTGTGGGCGCACCTGTTCACCGGCGAGGTGAGCCACGGCTTCATCGACCCGGAAGGCCGGCTGGCGGTGCTCGCGGACGAGGAGATCTTCGGCGTCCGCTCCCGCCGCCGCGTCAAGCGCAGCAAGAAGCTGGATGCGTTCGCCGCGGGCTTCAAGGACCTGAAGGAAGGCGACCTCATCGTCCACACCGACTTCGGCATCGGGCGCTACGCGGGCCTGACGAAGATGGAGGTGCAGGGCGTGCCGGGGGACTTCCTCGTCCTGGAGTACGCGGGGCGGGACAAAATCTATCTGCCGGTGGGCCGCATGCGGCTCATCCAGAAGTTCACCGGCGGCGACCCGGAGAAGGTCCAGCTGGACAAGCTGGGCACGACGAGCTGGGAGAAGACGAAGAAGCGCGTCAAGGAGCAGCTGCTCAAGATGGCGGCGGAGCTCCTGCAGATGGCCGCCGCGCGCAAGGCGCACCCGGGCTATGCGTTCGCGCCGCCGGACCGCTACTTCGCCCAGTTCGAGGCGGACTTCGAGTTCGACGAGACGCCGGACCAGGCGAAGGCCATCGAGGACGTGCTCGCGGACATGCAGAAGGCGCAGCCGATGGACCGGCTCGTCTGCGGCGACGTGGGCTACGGCAAGACGGAGGTGGCGATGCGCGCCGCCTTCAAGGCCACGTTGGACCGCAAGCAGGTGGCGGTGCTGGTGCCCACCACGGTGCTGGCGCAGCAGCACTTCCACTCCTTCAAGAAGCGCTTCAAGGACTACCCCGTCACGGTGGAGGTGGTTTCCGGCATCCGCAAGCCGCCGGAGATCCGCGACATCCTCCGCCGCGCCAAGGAGGGCAAGGTCGACATCGTCATCGGCACGCACAAGCTCCTGGCGGGCGAGGTGGCCTTCAAGGACCTGGGGCTCCTGGTGGTGGACGAGGAGCAGCGCTTCGGCGTGAAGCAGAAGGAGGCGCTCAAGCGGCTGCGCACGCAGGTGGACGTGCTGACGCTGACGGCGACGCCCATCCCCCGCACGCTGCACATGAGCATGTCCGGCGTGCGCGACATGAGCATCATCGCCACGCCGCCGCAGGACCGCCGGGCCATCCGCACCTTCGTGATGAAGTACGACGAGGCCGTCATCAAGGAGGCCGTGGACCGTGAAATCGCCCGCGGTGGCCAGGTCTTCTTCGTGCACAACCGCGTGGAGTCCCTGCCGTCCATGGAGCAGGAGCTGAAGAAGCTCCTGCCGAACGTCTCCATCGGCGTGGCGCACGGCCAGATGGGTGAAGGACAGCTGGAGAAGGTGATGCTCCAGTTCACGGAGCACAAGTTCCAGGTGCTCCTGTGCACCAGCATCATCGAGAGCGGCATCGACATCTCCAGCGCCAACACGATGATCGTCAACCGCGCGGACCAGTTCGGTCTGGCGCAGCTCTACCAGCTGCGCGGACGCGTGGGCCGCAGCAAGGAGCGCGCGTACGCGTACCTGCTGGTGCCCACCCGCCGTCCGGTGACGAAGGACGCGCAGCGGCGCCTGGAGGTGCTCCAGAACTTCACGGAGCTGGGCGCGGGCTTCTCCATCGCCAGCCACGACCTGGAGATCCGCGGCGCGGGCAACCTGCTGGGCGAGAAGCAGTCCGGCGCCATCGCGGAGATCGGCTTCGACCTGTACGCGCAGCTGATGGAGGAGGCCGTCGCGGAGCTCCAGGGCCAGCCGCCCAAGGTGCACGTGGAGCCGGACATCAACCTGCCCATGCCGGCGCTCATCCCCGACGACTACGTGGCGGACGTGCACCAGCGGCTGGTGTTCTACAAGCGCTTCAGCCAGGCCAGCCACCCGGACGAGGTGACGGACCTGCGCGCGGAGCTGGTGGACCGCTACGGCGAGGCGCCCGACGAGGTGGACGCCCTCTCCGAGGTGACGCTCCTCAAGATCGACATGCGCGAGCTGCGGCTGCGCGCGCTGGAGGGAGGCCCGGCCCGGCTGTCGCTGGCGCTGGGCGGCGACGCGCTCCTGGACGGCGCGAAGGTGGCGGCGCTGGTGCAGCGCTCCAAGGGCTTCTACCGGCTGACGCCGGACATGAAGCTCATCGCCCGCGTGCCCCCGGAGGTGAAGGGGCATGCCCTGCTGGCGGAGGCGCACAAGCTGCTGCGTGACGTGGGCACCTGCGCGCTGCCCCGGCACTGACGCACGTCCGGGGACTTGAGATAGGCTGGCCGCCGAATGGCGATTGAGAAGGCGCTGCTGCTCATCGCGGACATCGGCGGCTACACCCGCTTCATGCGGCAGCACCGCTTCGGTCTCGCGCACGCGCAGGACACGGTGGCCCAGCTGCTGGAAGCCGTCATCGACGCGTCCGGCCGGTTCAAGCTGGCGAAGCTCGAAGGCGACGCGGCCTTCTTCTACGCCGTGGGCGAGGACACCTCGCCGGTCGCGAAGCAGGTCGCGGCCATCCGCCGTGCCTTCCTGGAGCGCCGGGAACAGCTGGTCATCGACCGCATGTGCAAGTGCGACGGGTGCACGCAGGTGGGCAACCTGACGCTCAAGTTCGTGGCCCACGCCGGGGAGGTCGCCTTCCAGAAGGTGAAGCACCTCACGGAGCTGGCGGGGGTGGACGTCATCCTCCTGCACCGGATGCTGAAGAACGACGTGCCCGTGTCCGAGTACGTCCTGATGACGGACGCGGTGCACCAGCGCCTGGAGCCGGAGCTGCGCCAGCTCAGCCAGGGGCTGGAGCACGACTTCGAGGGCATGGGCCGCACGCCGACGCACTACATCGAGCTGAGCTCGCTGGTGACGAGCGTGCCCGCGCCGCGCCCCAACCTGCTGCGCAAGCTGTGGAACAAGCTGACGATGGAGCTGCGCTCGCTGAAGTACGTGCTCGGCTTCAAGGAGGCGTGCCAGGGCTTCCGCAACGTGGAGGTCATTGAAGACGCCGCACCCGGTAAGCCCTGAAGCGCCGCGCGCTCAGCCTCCCGTGCAGAAGCGCGCGACGGCCTGCGTGAGCGCGGCCTCGCAGCGCACCAGGTCCTCCATGGGGACGAACTCGCCCGTCTGGTGCGCGACGCGGATGTCACCGGGGCCGAACACCACGGCCTCCGCGCCCAGCTCCGTGAGCTGCGGGGCCTCCGTGCCGAAGGACACCGTTTCGGACGCGTTGCCGCTGACCTGCTCCAGGAAGCGCACCACGTCCGCGTCGCCGCGCGTGTGGACGCCGCGGTCCATGCGCAGGACCTTGATGCGCGCCTCGTAGGCGGGCTCGTCGCGCGTGAGTTCCTGGCGGATGTGCTCCATCATCTCCGGGACGCGCTCCGCGGCCTGTCCGGGGATGGGGCGCCACTCCACGGTGAAGCGGCAGGAGCCGGGCAGGACGTTCTTCGCCTTGCCGCCCTGGATGAGGCCCACGTTCACGGTGGTGAAGGGCGGCTGGAAGCCCTCGTCGCGGTCCTCGCGCAGGACGGTGTTCGCCAGCGTCTCCAGCCGGTGCAGGAAGCGGCCGGCGCGGAAGATGGCGGACGCGCCCAGCTCCGGGTACGCGCTGTGCCCTTCCTTGCCCAGCACCTCCACCTCCGCCAGGCAGTAGCCCTTGTTGGCGCGCACGGGGATGAGGCGCGTGGGCTCGCCGACGATGGCGTGCCTCGCGCGGCCCAGGCCGGCGGACACCAGCTTCTTCGCGCCCACGAGGCCGACCTCTTCATCGGCGGTGAGGATGACGAGCAGGGGCGAGTCCAGCTTCGGCAGGTCCTTGCGCGTGGCGGTGTGCAGCGCGCAGGCGATGAAGCCCTTGGTGTCACAGGCGCCGCGGCCGTACAGCTTGCCGTCGCGCTCCGTGAGGCGCAGCGCGTCCGTCCAGGCTGCGTCATAGGGCACGCAGTCGGAGTGGCCCACCAGGGCCAGCGCGGCGCGGTCCGCGTCACCCTTGCGCGCGACGAGGTTCACCTTCGCCACGCCCGCGTCGTCGGTGTAGTGCTGGCGCTCGGCGGTGAAGCCCGCGGCCTCCAGGCGCGCCTGGGCGTAGTCGATGAGGGGCGCGTTGGGGCGCGAGGACGTGGTGTCCAGTGCCACCAGTTCCGCCAGGGTGGCCCGCAGCGCGGGCAGCGTGTCGCTCATGGGACGGCCTCCAGTCAGGCCACCTCCATGCCACCGCCCGCGCCGCGACGCCAGTGGGCCCGTGCCCTCAGCGTCGCGCGGAGGCCACCGCGGGTTACAGACCCGACCCGGGCGACGGCGCGGCCGACGCGTTCGGGTTCCCCAGGCCCTTGTTGATGGCGGGTTCGGACGCTGTCACGTGGCCCACGTAGAAGACCCCGTGGTAGCCCTCGTTGTTGGCCGAGCTCCAGGTGTGCACGAAGAAGCGGTCGCCGTTGTCCTTCCCCTTCGCTTCCTTCACGCCGCAGTCCAGCTTGCTGCTTTGCTTGTTCGCCGCGCAGATCCACGCCGTGCCGCTGTCGTAGGCCATGTCGAGTGCCGTGACGTCCTCGAGCTGCGCCTTCAGCAGATGGCCCATGGGCTTGTACTGCTTGTCCCACGGCAGCCCCTTCGCCGTGCGCGGATGGACGTTGCCGCTCACCACCAGGTGGAAGCGCTCCGGCTTTGCCTTCACCTGTGCCAGCACCGTCTTCGTCAGTGCGTCCTCACGCTGCTGGCCGGAGAGCTTCGGGTGGTCATAGACGAACACCGCCACGTCCAGGCCCTGCGCTCGCAGATGGCGCAGCTGCTCCAGCATGTTGGCCACCGCCTCGCTGCCGCGGCCGTCCGGATACGGGCTGCGCCAGAAGGGGGCCTCCATCAGCTTGAGCCAGTCCACCTCGCCGCCCTGGCTCTGGAGGAACGTGGTGATGCGCTCCTCGTTCTCCACCGGCAGCTCCAGGCCCACCGTCACCGGCATGCCCGCCGTGACGAGCTGGCACACCAACTGCGCGATGAAGCGCGGCACCTCCTGCGTGCCGTGCAGCTCGCCCAGCAACAGCACCCCGCCCGCCTTCGCCAGCTTCTTCAGCCCGAGGATGGACTGGCCGCACTCGGTGAACGTCGGTGCCTCCTTCGCGCCCGGCGCCTTCGCCACCTGCTGCTCAGCGCGCACCGCCTGCTTCTTCGCGAGCTTCGGCATGATGCCCCGGAAGACCCGCCACTCCATGGTCAGGTCGCGCGTGCCCTGCCCCGACTCCATGTAGAAGGCGTTCTCTCCCATCGGGAAGGACAGCCGGTCCGCATCGTCCTCAGGGCTCAGGTTCAAGGAACCGCTACCTTCAGAGTCAGGGGTCCGGGCAGCGGCGATGCCCCAGTCCAGCTCCTTGCCCGGCCGGGACAACGCCCTGTTCACCGACTTGGTGATGCGGATGATCCACAGCTTGCTCTTGGTCGGCGTCTCCCGCTTGCCGATGACCATGTACCGGTGCCAGTAGCCGGCGATCTTCGAGCCACCGAACTCCTGCTTCCACTCGGTCTCCAGCACCAGGCTGCCCTGGTCCTCCCGGTAGGGCAGGTTCGCTGCCGTGAAGTACTCACGGACCGACGGCCACATCTCCTCCAGCGGCATGTCGTAGATGGCTTCGTAGTCCGGCGTCTCCAGGTCCTGCCGTCCGGCGCAACCCACCGCCAGGAGCAACGCCAGCCATCCCACTTTCACCATCGAGCGCATCCGCAGTGCCTCCTTCTCCGATGCGCTGAACAACGTCGCGGGAGCGGTGGGCATATCGGAGCCCCTGGGTTGCTCCCTCGGATACGGATTACGGAGCGGACGCGGGCGCCGCGTCCGGGTTCCCCAGGCCCTTGTTGATGGCGGGTTCGGACGCCGTCACGTGGCCCACGTAGAAGACGCCGTGGTAGCCCTCGTTGTTGGCCGAGTTCCAGGTGTGCACGAAGAAGCGGTCGCCGTTGTCCTTCCCCTTCGCTTCCTTCACGCCGCAGTCCAGCTTGCGTCCCTGCGTATCCGCCGCGCAGATCCACGCCGTGCCGCTGTCGTAGGCCATGTCCAACGCCGTGACGTCGTCGAGTTGGTCCTTCAGCAGATAGCCCATGGGCTTGTACTGCTTGTCCCAGGGCAGCCCCTTCGCCGTGCGCGGATGGACGTTGCCACTCACCACCAGGTGGAAGCGCTGCGGGGACTCCTTCACGCGCGCCAGCACCGTCTTCGTCAGTGCGTCCTCACGCTGCTGGCCGGAGAGCTTCGGGTGGTCATAGACGAACACCGCCACGTCCAGGCCCTGCGCTCGCAGGTGACGCAGCTGCTCCAGCATGTTGGCCACCGCCTCGCTGCCGCGGCCATCCGGATACGGGCTGCGCCAGAAGGGGGCCTCCATCAGCTTGAGCCAGTCCACCTCGCCGCCCTGGCTCTGGAGGAACGTGGCGATGCGCCCCTCGTTCTCCACCGGCAGCTCCAGGCCCACCGTCACCGGCATGCCCGCCGTGACCAACTGGCACACCGACTGCGCGATGAAGCGCGGCACCTCCTGCGTGCCGTGCAGCTCGCCCAGCAACAGCACCCCGCCCGCCTTCGCCAGCTTCTTCAGGCCGAGGATGGACTGGCCGCACTCGGTGAACGTCGGTGCCTCCTTCGCGCCCGGCGCCTTCGCCACCTGCTGCTCCGCGCGCACCGCCTGCTTCTTGGCCAGCTTCGGCATGATGCCCCGGAAGACCCGCCACTCCATGGTCAGGTCGCGAGTCCCCTGCCCCGAGTCCACATAGAAGGCGTTCTCTCCCACCGGGAAGGCGAACCGGTCCGCGTCGTCCTCCACGGAGACACCGTACGCGACGCTCGCGGACGCATCGTTTGGGGCTCCCGAACCCACCTCACCGTCAGGTCCGCCGAGCCCGCGGCTGGCGCCCCAATCCAGCTGCCTGCCGGGCAGGGCCAGCGCCTTGTTCACCGACTTGGTGATGCGGATGATCCACAGCTTGCTCTTGGTCGGCGTCTCCCGCTTGCCGATGACCATGTACCGGTGCCAGTAGCCGGCGATCTTCGAGCCGCCGAACTCCTGCTTCCACTCGGTCTCCAGCACCAGGCTGCCCCGGTCCTCCCGGTAGGGCAGGTTTGCTGCCGTGAAGTACTCACGGACCGACGGCCACATCTCCTCCAGGGGCATGTCGTAGATGGCCTCGTAGTCCGGCGTCTCCAGGTCCTGCCGCCCGGCACAGCCCCCCACGGCCAGTCCCATCAGCACCACCAGCGACAACCAGATACCAGAACGCATCCGCATTCCTCCCGCACCCACAACGCGCCGACGGCGCCCCCATATCGAACCGGGTCCCCGCCTCTATGGATAGAGGCGCCGGGCGAGCTGCTGGAACGCCCTGCCGCTCTGCTCCGTCAGCGGATGGCGGCCGTCCCGGACCACGAGCCTGCCCGCCACGGCCACCTCGCGCACCGCGCCTCCCGCCGCACCGAAGACGATGCCCGGCAGGAGCGACGCCGCTCCCGCGCCCACCAGCGACGGGTGATTCACGTCCACCGTGAAGAAGTCCGCGGGCGACCCCGGCGACAGCGTGCCCGTGCCCATCCCCAGGCTTCGCGCGCCCTGCACCGTGGCCATGTCGAAGAGCCGCGCCGCCAGTCCGTCCAGGGTCCCCGTTCCCGGGTCCAGCACCGCGCGGCGCAGCCGCACCAGCCGCAGGTGCTGCTCCAGCTGCCGCGCCTCGTCCAGCAGGTCCACCACCGTCTGGCTGTCCGAGCCGAAGCTCACGCGCGCCCCGGCCTTCACCAGCGCGTCCGCCGGCACGATGCCGTCCCCCAGGTTGCGCTCCGTGGACGGGCACGCGCACACCGTGGCCTCCGCGCGGCCCAGCAGCGCCACCTCTTCTTCCGTCAGGTGCACGCCGTGCACGGCCGTGAAGCGCGGCCCCAGCAGGCCCACGTCCGACACCAGCTCCACCGGACGGCGGCCGTGCTCCGCGAGGCACGCCTCAATCTCCTTCGGCTGCTCCGCCACGTGCATGTGGATGGGCATGCCGGCGGGCGCGGCGCGAGCCACCTGCGTCAGCCAGTCCCGCGACACCGCGCGCACGCTGTGCGGCGCGAACCCCACGCTCACCCGCGCGTCGCCGCGAACCGATTGGGCCAGCGACTGCGTGGTGGACAGGAACGTGTCCACGTCCGCGTCGATGAAGCGGCGCTGGCGCGGGTTCGCTGCCACGTTGAAGCCCGCGCGCGCGTAGCCCACCCGCAGCAGGCAGATGCGCAGCCCCACGTCCGTGGCCGCGCGGATGACCGCGTGCGCCAGCGCGTTGCGGTCCGCGTAGGGCGTCCCGTCCGGCTGGTGGTGCAGGTAGTGGAACTCGCCCACCGTGGTGATGCCCGCGAGCACCATCTCCAGGAACACCTGCCGGGAGGCGACGTGGATCTCCTCCGGCGTGAGCACCTCCGCGGCGCGGTACATCGCCTCGCGCCAGGACCAGAAGTCGTCCTGCCCGCCAGCGGACGCCACGTATTCGGTGCGCCCGCGGATGAGCCGCTGGAACGCGTGCGAGTGGCCGTTGACGAGCCCCGGCAACAGCGCCCGCCCCGCGAGCCGCTCCACGCGCGCGCCTTCAGGCACCGCGCCGAGGACCCGGCCCTCCGCGCTCACCGCCAGCGCACGGCCTTCGTGGAAACGCCCTTCCGTGAAGAGGAAGTCGGGTTGGTAGACAGTGATGTCGCTCACGCGCGGCAGCGTATGCCACTTCACTCCGGCGCGCGGTAGCGGCTTCAGGCGCCCATTTCGGCGAGGCCGCCCATGAAGGGCAGACGGCTGTCCGCCCAGGGGCGGGTGCGCACCGCGTCGCGGATCCACGTGCCGTGGCGCCGTTCGTCCTCGCGGTGCTGACGGATGAGGACCTTCACCTCCGGGGTCCACTCGAACTGGAGCGCCAGCTCATAGGCCCGGTCGAACAGCTCCTCGTTGCCCAGCATGGCCCACAGCGTGGCCTCCGTCCCCATCAGCCCCGTCATGGCCGTCAGGCCCTTCATCGCGGAGCCCTTCAAGTCCGGGCGCAGCGTCACCGGCTCGCCCCCGAAGTGCTGGATGAGCGCGTTGAGGTCCTGCACGTGGCGCAGGTGGTCCGCGCGGAAGCTGTTGAGGCGCTCGCGCACCAGGGCAGGCCCGATGCGAGCGATGGCCACGTCATACGCGCCCACGGCGTCGGCATCGAGCTGGGCCAGGCTGTGCAGGCGAGCCACTTCGGACTTGTCGGCCATGGGTGCCTCCTTCAACCGGGTACGGCGAGTGCTCGGGCCCGAACAATGTGGGGATTCCTCCTCCCGGTTCCAACCGCCCTTCCCCGCTCCCTCCCGCTGCCGCACCCAGGGCGGGCGGACGGACTGGGCCTCCGTCGGAGGCTGTGGCCGAAAAATCACGGACCGGGTCCGCGGGGAGCGCCTGCCCTCCTGCCTGCCCACCAGCCGATGGGAGGAATTGCGCGCCCGCCCTCCTGTGCAGAGCGTTGGAGGGTGAAGACCTCCGACACCCAGAGGCGGCTGCGCCGCTACCGGACGAAGCGCGACTTCCAGCTCACGCCCGAACCGTCGCCGGACGCGAAGGCCCCGAAGTCCGGCGCGCCCGTCTTCGTCATCCACAAACATGACGCCACGCGGCTGCACTACGACCTGCGCCTGGAGATTGGCGGCGTGCTGGTGAGCTGGGCCATCCCCAAGGGCCCCAGCCACGACCCTTCCGTGAAGCGGCTCGCGGTCCAGACGGAGGACCACCCTCGCTCCTACGCGGACTTCGAGGGCCACATCCCGGATGACCAGTACGGCGGCGGGGATTCGCTGCTCTGGGAGTCCGGCACCTTCGAGGTCGTGCCTCCCGGCGACGCAGCGGCGCAGCTGAAGCGCGGGCACCTGGAGGTCGTGCTGCACGGCGCGAAGCTCAAGGGGCGCTGGCACCTCATCCGCACGCGGCCGCGCGGCGGCAAGGCGCAGTGGCTCTTCTTCAAGGCGAAGGACGAGTACGCCAAGGCCGGCTACGACGTCACCGTGGAGCGCCCCGAGTCCGTGAAGAGCGGACAGGTGGAGACGCAAGGGCCTCGCAAGCCCGGCGTGCTGCGCAACAAGAAGCCCGCGGCGCCCGTGCGCAAGGCCGCGAAGAAGCCGGCCCGTCTCCCCTCGACGCCGGAGAAGCTGCTGGAGCGCGTGTGGCCGCCCATGCTGGCGCGGCTGGCCGTGTCCGACGAGGTGCACGACGAAACGCACGCCTACGAGGTGAAGTACGACGGCTTCCGCGCCGTGTGCGCGCTCACGCACGGAAAAATCGCCTTCCAGAGCCGCCGGGGCAACGACCTGTCGGGCCGCTTCGCCCGGCTCACCGCCGCGCTGCGGGAGCTGCCCGTGAAGGACGTCGTCGTGGATGGAGAGATTGTCGCGCTCGACGCGAAGGGCCGCTCGCGCTTCCAGATTTTGCAGAACACGGAAGAGGGCGCGGAGCAGCGCTTCATGGTGTTCGACCTGCTGTGGCTGGACGGCGAGGACCTGCGCGAGCTTCCCTACGAGGAGCGCCGCGCGCGGCTGGAGAAGCTGATGGCCGGGGCGCAGCTGCCCCTCCAGCTCTCCGAGAAGGTGGACCTGCCGCTGTCGCGAGGCCTGCTGGAGGCGCGGCGCAAGGGATGGGAGGGGCTCATCGCCAAGCGCAAGGACTCGCCGTACACGGGCACGCGCTCCGGGGACTGGCTGAAGCTGAAGGTGGTCGCGGGCCAGGAGGTCGTCATCCTGGGCTACCTGCCCATCAAGAACGAGAAGGCGAAGTCGGAGATTGGCGCGCTGCGCGTGGGCGTGCGCGGCAAGGAAGGCTTCCGCGACGTGGGCAAGGTGGGCACGGGCTACACGTCGAAGGACCGCCGCGAGCTGCGCTGGCTGCTGGACGCCACGCGCGTGAAGAAGCCCGCCGCCGTGGACGCGCCCACGAACACGGACACCGTCTGGGTGAAGCCGAAGTACGTGGCCCAGGTGAACTTCACCGAATGGACCAAGGACGGCCGCCTGCGCCACCCCGTGTTCCAGGGCCTGCGCAGCGACAAGGTGCCGCAGGAGGTCGTGCGCGAACGCCCGGCCCCCATCGAAGGCGCCGCGCGCCGGGGCTCGCGGCGCGCGCCGGTGCAGGCCGCCGCCCGCACCGCGAAGGCGCCCGCCGTGAAGACGCCGCGCGGGAAATCCAAACACGCGCCGGAGGTGGCCCTCACGCACGGCGACCGCGTGCTGTTCCCCGAGGCCGGCCTGACGAAGGCGGACGTGTTCGCGTACTACGAGCAGGCGGCGCCGCTGCTGCTGCCCGTGCTCGCGGACCGGCCCCTGGCCCACCAGCAGTGGCCCGCGGGCATCCAGGCCCCGGGCTTCTTCCGGCACGAGCTGTCCGGCATCCCCGCGTGGATGCCCACGTTGCGCGTGCGCCACGAGGACAAGACGCTGCGCCACGTGAACGTGAAGGACACGTCCGCGCTCCTGTGGCTCGCCAACCAGTCCGCGCTCACGCTGCACATGTGGCTGTCCCACGCGCCCCGGCTGGCGCAGCCGGACTTCGTGGTGTTCGACCTGGACCCTGGCGAGGGCGGCTGGAAGGACGTGGTGAAGGTGGCCACCCTGCTGCACGCGCGCCTGGACGAGCTGGGGCTCAAGTCCTTCCCGAAGACGTCCGGCAAGCGCGGCCTGCACGTGCTGGTGCCCCTGGCGCCGGGCCACACCTACGCGCGCACCCAGGCGTTCGCGGACGCGCGGGCCCGCGAACTGGAGGAGGAGCTGGGCGACATCGCCACCACGGAGCGCTCCATCCGCGAGCGCGGCGGGCGGCTCTACATCGACGCGGGCCAGAACGCGCGCGGCAAGACGGTGGTGGCGCCCTACTCCCTGCGCGCCGTGGAGGGCGCGCCCTTCTCCGCGCCGCTCGAATGGAGCGAGGTGAACGGCCGCCTGGACCCGCACCGCTTCCGCCTGAAGACGCTGAAGAAGCGCCTGGATGCCGTGGGTGACCTGTTCGCGCCCGTGCTCCGGGTGAAGCAGGTGCTGCCAGACGAGTGAGCATGCGGCTGACGCGCCGCGCCCTGAACGGATGTTTCCCGAAGGGGCGGCGCGTGCTAGTGCGGCGCCGCCATGTCGTCCGTGACCGTCGTGACCCCGGCCGCGTTGCCCGCGCCGCGGTGGAAGGTGTCCCTCGCCTACGCCACCTGCTTCATCCTCTGGGGCTCCACGTGGGCCGCCGTGAAGGTGGGGCTGGAGGATCTGCCGCCCCTGCGCTTCGTGGGTGCGCGCATGCTTCTGGCCGGGGTGGCGCTGCTGCCCTTCGCGCGCTCGCGCGGGACGGCGCTGGGGGGCGGCACCGGGTGGCGCATCGCGGGGCTGGGCGTGCTCCAGCTGGCGGTGCCCTTCGGGCTGCTCTTCGTGGCGCAGCAGTGGATTCCCTCCAGCTGGTCCGCGCTGCTCTTCTCCACCTTCCCCGTGTGGCTGCTGCTGGTGGGGCGCTTCGTCTTCCCGGACCAGCCGCTCACCGGGCGCAAGCTCTTCGCCGCGGCGCTGGGCCTGACGGGTGTGGTGGCGCTCCAGCACCAGGAGCTGGTGTCGCTCAGCTTCTCCGGGCAGGTGCTGCTGGGCTGCGCGATGACGCTGTTCGCGGCGTCGGTGGTGGCGGTGGCCAACGTGCTGGTGCGCAGGCACATGACGCACGTGCCGCCGCACCTGCTGACGCTGGTGCAGACGTTGAGCAGCGCGGTGCTGCTGCTCTCCGCGTCCGCGGTGTTCGAGTGGAACCAGCCGACGCACTGGACACCCAAGGCGATTGGCGCGCTCCTGTACCTGGCGCTGGGCGGGACGGTGCTCACCTACCAGTGCCTGTACTGGCTCCTGCCGCGCATCTCGCTGGCGGCGCTGGGCGCCATGGCGCTGCTGGACACGCTGGTGGCGGTGACGCTGGGCGTGGCGCTCCTGGGGGAGCCGCTCACGCCGTCGCTGCTCGCGGGCGGCGCGCTCATCCTCACGGCGGCGGCGCTCGCCAACCGCGACGAGGCCCCGGAGGCGAAGGCGCCTCCGGAAGCCCCGGCCGCGGGGTGAATCAGAACGGCAGGGGCAGCGAGTACGCCGTGCCGTTCTGCGTGCCGGTGCGGTAGCTCCTCGGCGCGCCGATGACGACCGACGGCGGCGAGCCTCCGGAGCCCAGGACGACGGCGATGGACTGGCCCAGGTAGGAGCGCTCCGCGCCGTCGCCCACCACCAGCAGGAAGGGCGACAGCGCGCCGGTGGACTTCGCGCCACCGGCGAAGAGGAACGCCGCGCCGTCGCCGTCCGAGGCCACCGACGCGTTGGGCGCGCCCACCCACAGGTCCGGCACGCCGTCGCCGTTGAGGTCCCTACCGCCCGACAGCGACGTGCCGAAGCTCACCGCGCGGGCGCGGTACGTCACGGGGATGGGCGTCAGTCCGTCGTTGATGGCGCCCACCACGGTCTCGCCGGAGGCCGGGCGCTTCGCGTTGATGGCGGCCACGTCGAAGAGCAGCACCGTGGGCTGGTTCACGCCCTCGAACAGGTAGTTGTTGGCCGTCACCGCGAGGAAGTCGCGCGAGTCCCCCAGGAACTTCCCGGCGCGCGTGGTAGCGATGCCCAGGTTCATCAGCGCGATCTTCTTCTCCGGATCCCCCGCGATGCGCACCATGGAGGACGTCGTGCGGCCACCACACTTCGAGCCGCTCGCGTCGAAGCCGTAGGCAATCACGATGCCCGAGTGCGCGTTGTCCGAGTAGCGCCACGCCACCTCGTCACAGCCGTCCCCATTGATGTCGCCCACCGTGGCGAGGGCGGAGGTCGCCGGCATCGTCGTATTGGCCCAACCGCCCTGGTCCGCTGGAGGTGTGGCGGGCATGGGGTCGGTCGGCCAGGACCAGACCGGGTCGCAGGCCAGCGTCATCTTCGCGAGCGAAGCGTCCTCGGGCGCGCGGCCCAGGAACACGTCCATGCCGCGGTCGCGCAGCACGGCCAGGTCCTGCTTGCCGTCGCCGTTGAAGTCGAAGCCGCCCACCACGCCCCGCCCGATGGTGGTGCGCTTGCAGCGGGTGTTCGCCGCGTCGTGGCAGTCGGTGACCACGGACGGCGCGAACACGCGGTAGGCCTGCTTGAAGGTGCCGTCCGCCTGGCCCAGCGACACCAGCAGTCCGCCCAGCGACTGCGTGGCCGTCGTCATGCAGGCGTTCGCCACGTAGGGGTCCCGCTCCGTCGCGGCGGAGCTCGTGGCCGGGATGGTGAGCGCCGTGGCGGCGGCCACCATGTCCGGCCGGCCGTCGCCGTTGAAGTCCGTGAACGCCACGTCCACGCCCACGTTGCGGCCGCCGTACCACGGGGAGCTGGCGCCCTCCCCCGACACGATGGCCTTCCCCGGCTCCGCGGTGTCGAAGGTGTACGCGCGGCCCACGGTCATGTCCGCGCCGTCGTTGTTGGGGCCCGGGCCGGAGAAGCCCGGCGAGCCCACCAGGGCCATCACCTTGCCGTTGAGGCGTGAAACCGCCACGGTCTCACCGAAGCGCTCCACGCTGGCCTTCGCCGTGACGTCCATGCCGCTGCGCGACCACTCCGCGATGGACGCGCCGGCCTTGGAGAAGACATCCACGCGTCCGACGAACGCCCCCGCGGCGGAGGACGCGCGGCCGGAGAAGCCCGCCAGCACCGGGCCGGACGGCAGGTTCCACGCCGCGAGGCCCGCGCCCAGCACCTCCGCCTTCGCCGCGCCGCCCAGCGCCGCGAGCGGCTTGTTCATCACCGTGTCCTTCGACAGGCCGGTGAGCGGATACACCAGCACCTTGCCCGCGTTGCCCAGCGTCGTCGTGCCCGACGTCACCGACGCGTAGGGCGCGCCCAGGAGCAGCTCCGGCCCCGCCGTGCCGTCCACGTCCATCACCGCCCAGCTCCGGGTCGCGGTCATGCTTCGCGTGTCGCCGTAGAAGCGGGCGTAGGCGTTCGCCAGCGGCACCGTCGGCGGATTCACCATCGACGGATCCGCCGCCAGCGTCGCGCCGCGCAGGTCGAACAGGTACGCGCCGCCCGCGTCCTGCGCCGCCGCCACGCCCCCCGACGTGCGCAGGTCCGGCGCGTCCGCCTTGTCCGCCATCACCAGGAGGAACGGGGGCCGGTTGCCCTCACCGGGGATGGCGCCCAGGCGGAAGGTGCCCTCGTTGGCCATCGTCTCCACGGCGGTGTTGGACACCAGCACGTACAGGTCCGCCGCGGAGCGGTAGCGAGGCGCCGTGTCGCGCGCGAAGTACACCGCCACGGCCATCTGCTGCCCGTTGGTGGTGCCGTCCGCGTTGTAGCGGGTCAGCCGGTGCAGCGCCGCCAGGTCCGGGCGGCCGTCGTCGTTGAGGTCCGCCACCACGAGCGCCCGGCCCAGCTCCGTGGTGCTCTTCAACAGGAACTTGCCGCTCGCCTCCAGGTCCTGGCCGCCCAGGCGCACCACCGGCAGGTCCGGAACGGCCTGTCCCTTGGTGAGGATGAAGATGTCGATGACGCCGCGCCGGCTGATGCCGGAGAGGGTGGACAGGTCCGCGCCGGGCGAGCCCACGAACAGGTCCATGTCCCCATCGCCATCCGCGTCCGCGATGGCCAGGCCCGTGCCGAACCCGCCGCGGCCCAGGCCGGTGAGCGCGGGCCTCAGCAGCGCGGGCGCCTGCCCCGGCTTGAACGTGTAGAGGTACACCGCGCCCGAGTCACCGATGGTGACGTCCGCGGCCGGCGAGGACACCGCCAGGTCCGCGATGCCGTCGCCGTCCAGGTCACCCGCGGCCATCATGTCGCCGAAGAGCGCGCCTTCCGTCTCTCCCGTCAGCACCCAGGTGGGCTTCACGGGCAGGCCGGACATGCTGCCCTTGTAGATGAACACCGCGCCGCCCGTGGGGCGCGCCAGCTCACTCTCGCGCTGGCCCACCGCCAGGTCCTGGATGCCGTCGCCGTCGAAGTCCGCGGTCACCAGCGTGGCCACGTCCGACAGCTTGCCGTGCGCCAGCAGGGGCCGCGTCAGCTCATCCAGCACGCGCACCGACACCGGGGCCACGTCGCCGGTGAAGGTGTCCTTCGCCTCCAGCACGATGGTGCCGGCCGCGCCCGCCTCCACCACGACGCGGCCGTTCACCACGGAGCCGGGACCGGACTTCTTCGTCCACGTCACGGTATCCGAGCCGCCCGCCGTGCCCAGCGGCGCGGAGCTGCCGGACGGCACGCCCAGGTACAGCGGGTCGCCCACCAGCTTCGCGGCCTTGCTCACGGTGTACTGGAGCGCCACCGTGTCGCCGGACTTCGTGTCGCGCACCGTGATGACGTCCTGCGCCTCCACCTGCCCCGCCGTGTAGACGCCCGCGTCGGTGAGCGTGGCGCCGGAGCCGTTGGTGGTGAGCGTGAAGGCCGCCGTGCCCACCAGCCCGTCGATGCGGATTTGAAAGGACGTGCCCGGCCGCAGCACCGCGCGCGCGGGCGCGACGCCGAAGCCGGCAATCACCTTCACCCGCACGCTGGTGGCGCCGCCGCACTGCTCGTCCACCACCGTCAGCGTGTCCTCGCCCGGCGTGGCGCCCGCGACGAAGCGGTTGCCGCGCATGTCGCCGGAGGAGCCGCCCGCCTCCGCGCGGAAGGAGTAGTGGCCGCTGCCGCCGCCGGCCGTCAGCGTGGCCACGCTGCCGGAGCGCACCGTCGTGGGCTCCGCCGACAGCGTCAGCGGGGCCAGGCCCTCGCAGGGGCCCACGTAGGGAAGCTGGTCGGCGGGCTTGAGCTCACCGTCACAGGCCAGGGTCAGCAGCGCGGCGAGGGGGGTCGCGCGGAGGAGACGTTTCATGGGGGGTGCCTCGGAAGGGGGCGCCCGTCCTCCTTGCGGGACGAAAGGAAGACGGGCGCATGCAACGGACGAAGAAGCAGTCTTGAAGCAGGGACTTCAGGGCAGCGCGCCGGAAGACACCCAACGCTGGATGAGCGCGATGCCCTGCTGATCCAACGGCCCGTCCGCGGGCATGCGCAGGTCGCGCACCGCCGCGTTGATGAGCTGGGCGTTGGACTTCCACAACTCGTAGGTGTTCAGCGGCCGGCCAGGGCTGGTGGTGTGGCACTTGGCGCAGCGGGCCTCGTGCACCGGGCGGATGTCGCGCGCCCAGCTGGGGACCGTGGTGAGCGGCTGGTAGACGAAGGGCAGCTGCCGGCGCGCCTCCGAGCCGTCGTCGAAGCGGGACACGACGCTCAGCGTGTGGCCGCCCGGCGCCAGGGCGGAGAAGGAGAACGCCTTGAGCGTCTCGCCGTCCGCCTCCAGGCCGCCCATGCTGAACGCGGGCCCGGCGGCCTGGACCTCCTGGCCCTCCAGCTGGAAGTGGACGCTCTTGGGCGGAGTGCCCGGCGGCAGGCGGGCCTGGACCACCAGCCCGTCCTCCACCACCAGCATGCCCTGGTGCATGCCCGTCACGCGCGGCGCCGGCGTCTGGCTGATGGCCAGGGACTGCTCGCCCACGCGCACCCACGCGCAGCCGCTCTCGTCCGCGGCCAGCAGCACCACCGCGCCGGACGGCAGCCCCTCCGCGGAGCCCCAGACCTTCGCGTCCGCGTCGTAGGTGAAGAGCCGGTCCCCGGCGCGGGCCCAGAGGTAGCGCCCCGCGCTCAAGAGCTGCTCGGGCAGGGCCGGCAGCGACACCGTGCTCCAGCCGTCCGTGTTCCGGCGCAGCAGGCGGGTGCTGGTGAGCACCCAGACCTCCCCCGCCGCGCCCGTGCCCGCGCCCAGCCCCGCGAGCGCGCGCACCGTCTCACCGCCCGCGAGCGGCGCGTCCGTGCCGCGCACCTGGTAGACGCCCGGCGCGGACGCCACCACCACGTTCAGCTTGCCCTCGCGCGCGAACCACAGCCCCGCGAGGCCGTCCTCCGCGGGCGCGGCCGTCATGGTGGTGATGCCGGTGAGCGCCTGCCCGGACAGCTTCAGCGACGCGAGCACGCCGCCTTGAATCTGGAACAGGCCCTTGGGGTGGGCAATCCACGCGGCGCCGTCCGCGGTCTGCGCGGTGGCGACGATGCCGGTGCCCAGCACCTCCTGCCACAGCGGTTCGATGAGCCAGCCCTGGTCCGCGAGGAACAGGCCACGGTCGGTCTCCACCAGGGCGCTGTGCGGCCCCAGGCGGAAGGTGGCGCGCACGGCGCCCAACGCCGCCGTGTTCTGCGGGTGGGCGGCGAGCGCGGCCTTGGTGCCATCCAGGCGCAGGCGCACGGCCTCACCCGTCGCGGTGGCGAAGATGCCGCCGCCGGACTGGTCCGCGAAGCCGGGCACCGCGGCCAGGGACTGCGCCGTGGTGACCTGGGTGGCCGTGAAGACCGCGGGCTTCGCCGGGTCGCTGCCCGGCGGTGCGTCCTCGCCGCACGCGGCGGACAGCACCGCGGACATCAGCAGGAGCGAGGTGGGGAGGAAGCGCGCCACGGCGGGGGAACCGTGGCGCGGACGGGGACGCATGAGGGGAGTGCTCATCAAGGTTCAGGCAAGGATGAACCGCAGCGGGTCCACCCGCGTGATGCTGTAGTCCAGCTTCGCCGAGGCCAGCACCGTGGCGATGATGTGCTCGGGGAAGATGTTGGAGCCGTTTGGATCATTGGCGCCCGTGCGCAGGTCCACCAGGCCCGGCGACATGCCGATGTCACCGCTGCGGCCCACCACCTGGTTGTGCTTGATGCCCGCGCCCATCAGCAGGCAGCTGTTGGACAGGTGGTGGTCGCGGCCGCCCGTGGCGTTGATGGTGGGCGTGCGAGCGAACTCGCTGAACACCAGGATGGTGGTGTGGTCCATGAAGTTGCCGCCGCCCGGGTGCGGGGTGGCGCGCAGGTCCGTCACCAGCAGGTTCAGCGCGTTGAAGCCCGCGCGCTGGTTGGTCGCGTGCGTCTGCTGCGTGCCGAAGTGGGTGTCCAGGCCGCCCGCCAGGTTGATGGACACGCACTGGCTGATGCCCTTCTTCAGGGCGGTGGCCACCATGGCCGCGCGGCCCGCGGCGCTGTTGTACGGGTAGGACTGGCCGTTGAGCCCGTAGAAGGCGCGCACGGACTCATTGGCCGCCAGCTGGAAGCGGAACGAGTCCGACAGCTTGTTCTCCATCACGGTCTGCATCTGACCGCGGCTGCTCTCATAGGCCGTGCCCACGCCCCGCGCGGTGAGCGCCTGCTCCTCGCAGGTGATGGGCTGGCCGTTGAGGTCGATGAGGCTCTTCTCGATTTCGCTGTCCAGTTGGCGCGAGGCGACCGGCGGATCCAGCGTGAGCACCAGGTCCGCCAGGCCGCTGACGCGCAGCGCGTTGGCGTAGCCGCCGTAGCGGTCGTTGTAGGACTCCACGCCCTGGGCGATGGACGGGATGGGCACCGTGGGCTTCATCTGGCCCACGATCTCCGTGGCGGTGGAGGAGCCGCGCGCCGCGCTGCCGATGGGCATCTTCCCGGTGAGGAAGTAGCGGTAGCCCACCTCGTGGGTGAGCGTGCTCATGTTGATGCCGCGCACCACCGTCATCAGGTCGTAGTGGTCCGACAGGTTGGCCACGCGCGGGTCGCCGATGGCCGGCCCGAACGCGATGTTCGACGGGGCCGCCCCCGCCCGCGTCTTGGGGACGACGGGAGTCTGCGCGAAGGCCCCGTCGGTGAGCAGGCTGTAGCCCGGCATGATGCGCGTCTCGGAGACGCGGTCGGCGGTGAACACCGCCGGGTCACGCGGGTCGAACGCGAGCAGCTGATCCCACCCTCCGCTGAAATACACGAACACGAAGCAGCGGTCGGGCGGGGCCATGTTCGTGGCCTGGGCCACGGCCTTGAAGGGGATGCCTCCCAGGAGCAGGGAGCCCATGAAGCCGGCTCCGGCCTTGAGGAAGGTGCGGCGCTCGGGGCTGCTGAGGTCGTCTTGGCGTGTCTTCTTCATCGCAGGCACCGTCAAGGTCAGTAGGTGATGAAGCGCGAGTCCGTCAGCATGGCGATGCACACCACCGCCAGCGCCTGGTCGCGCTTCTTGAGGGTTTCGGCCCGGGCCGCGGCCTTGCGGAAGAACGTCGCGTAGCGCGTGAGCTCCTCTCCGGAGAGGGGCGCGCCCCAGAACCGGGTGGAGAGGTACACGAGCGTCTCATTCACCTGCGCGTCCGTGAGCTTGGTCAGGTCGCTCATGGGCGAAGGCAGCGTGCGCCCCAGGGTGCGCAGGCTCACGTCCACCTGCGCGATGTCCTTCTGCGCCTGGGCGATGCAGACCTTGCGCGCGCCGTCGTCCAGGAAGCGGGCGAAGACGAGGTTGGGCTCCGTGTTCTCGGAGGTGATGAGCGCGTAGTCGGCGCGGCCCAGCGACTGGGCGCGCGACTCCAGCTCATCCCACTCCATGCCCACGGCGATGCGGATGGACTCCTTGAGCTGCGCGACGGTGAGGCGGCGGGGCGCGCGGCCCACGCTGCCACCCTGGGCCTCCGGGTCCGGCAGCGGGTCGATTTGGTCCGTGTTCCCGTGCGGGTTGGGCACGGGGTCCAGTTGGGCGTCCAACGGAACGGGCTTGGAGGGGGCGTCCACGGAGCCCTGGGTGCAGCCCGTGGCGAGCGCGAGCAGCGCGGTCAGCAGAAGGCGGCGCATCAGTCGATCCTCCGGTACGCGTCGGACATCACCACCTGCTCGATGAGGCCCTTGAGGCTGTGGTTGTTCTTGGCGAAGTCCTGCGACAGCGTCTGCAGGTACATCCGCTGCTCCTCGGCCGTCATCGCGCGGCCCAGGAACTCGTTCCAGACGCGCTTGACGGTGCAGCGCTCCAGGTCGCCCGTCTCCATCATCCGCTTCACCAGCGCCTGCGGACCGCCCTCGATGTTCTTCTCCTCGTCCGCGCTGCGGTAGAGGTAGGTCTTCAGGAGGCCCAGCGAGTTGGCGCCGTCGCCGTCGAAGGCCTGCATCACGTACTGGCTGCACTCGCCGCCGCAGCTGGTGTCACCGTTGATGGCGCAGTCGCGGCACTTCACGTCCAGGCGGGGGAACTGGTCCGGGGACAGGAACAGCGCGGAGCGCTCCGCGTAGCGGCCCCAGTGCGCGCCCGTGGGCTCGATGGTGGCGTGGCAGTAGTTGCAGCCGCAGCGCCTGGCCAGGTTGTTCTCGCGGTTGCAGGCGTCGTCCGGGGGCGGCAGGTTCGCGTCCGCGGCCGGGGCGAAGTGCTTGCAGAGGAACGCCTCGTAGAACTCGTTCACGCGGGCGCGCTGCGTGGGGAAGCGGTAGAGGAACGCGGGCGTGGTGAGCACGCCGGAGTGGGTGCTGTCACGGACGTACTCGCTCCACTGGGTGGCGTTCGCGTACGTCACGGCGGGCAGCGTGGCCGCGTCCGCGGGGGACTTGATGCTGAAGACGCCCGCGCCCTGGCGCTGCTTGTAGAACTCCGACAGCGGGCCGTTCACGAAGGAGCGGCGGGTGGTGAGGATGTTGAAGTAGGGCTCGTCGTTCCGCACCACGGAGTCCGTGATGTAGAGCGGCTCCTCGTTGAAGGCGGCGACGCGCGCGGTGTGCACGTCCGTGATTTCGCAGCGGCGCATCTTGTCGCCGCAGCCGCAGCTGCGGTCGCTGTTGAAGCGCGACGTCTCACAGGACTCGCCCGTGTACGGGTTCATCGCGCGGTCCTGCGCCTCCACGGCGCACACCTTCACGGTCTCCGTGGTGGTGGACCAGTAGGGCTGCACCGTGGTGGTGACGTAGCCCTCGCGCTGCACACAGCCGCGCTGCGTCGCCCAGACGCCGTCCCGGGTCGGCCTGCCGTTGACGTCCGTCTTGATGTCGAACCCGCAGCGGTCCAGCCGCTTCAGGTTCGCGCTCTGATCCGGATTCACCCAGGCGGTGATGACGCCCGTGGCCGGCGAAGCCACCAGCACGTTGGTGGTGTTCTTGTTCGGGTCCGGCAGGCAGAGGTAGCCCACGGACTTGCCCGCGGAGGCCAGATAGCGGTTGTCGCAGAAGTTCACGTACTTGCCGTACGTCGCGTCGGCCTTCAGCGCGTTGCAGTCCGCGAACTTCAGCTCCGGCTCCGTGGCGGCCACGTCCAGCTGGCGGCACTGGTAGAAGTTCGTGTCGTAGTCGTAGCTGACCGGCAGCGGGATGCCCTGCTCGTCGCGGCAGGCGGGGGCCGTGGAGTTGCTCTGGTGCGCGTCCTGCGGGTTGGCCTTGCAGCTGTCCTGGGCAATCTCCCCATCACAGCGCTGGCTCTGGCCACCGCGCAGGTTGTTGGAGTTGTTGCCCGCGAAGCTCAGCGGCGTGCCGGACACGCGGTAGTCGCCGTTGCCCTGCACGCTCGAGCTGATGTTCGAGCGCAGCAGCGCGCGGTGGTAGTTGCGCATCCGCGCGTAGAAGGACTCGTCCTTCATCATCGCGCGGACATCTTCCGCGGTGACGGAGCCCTTGGCCTGGAACGCCTTGTACTCCTCCATGGTCGGAGGACGTCCCAGCAAATCAAGAGAAAGCTGACGGAGGTGCCGCTCCAGGGGAACTTTTGCCACAGGCGCGCACACCGCTTCTTCAGCGGCTGCGGGCAGGGCGAGCAGGAGGGCGGCGCTCGCCAGGGGGGCAAGGCAACGCACGCTGAACACGGGGAACCTCCGAGAGGGGGGGTCGGGGGTGACGCAGTGAACAGAAGTATGAAGGAATTTCCGGTTTGAGATCCAGTTGGGCTAACCGATTCCATTCAACCGACATGTAGGCGCTAGCGGAATTCCACTGGGAGCCCCTGTTGCAAGCCGTCCGGACGCGGTCCACAAGGGGGACATGTCCAACGCCGCTTCCGGGCTCTCCCCGTCGTCCACCAACGACCGCTCCTTCTTCATCGCGATCGGCGTGGTGTCAGCCGGCGCGCTGGCGCTGCTGGCGTGGCTGCTGCTCATCCGGCGCGGAGGCGCGGGCATGGGCGTGGACCTGCGCTTCATGCCGGCGGTGAACGCGGGGCTCAACGCGACGGCGGCGGCGCTGCTTCTGGGCGGCTGGGTGGCCATCAAGCGCGGCGCGCGGAAGGCGCACCAGAACCTGATGGTGAGCGCGTTCGCCGCGTCCGCGCTGTTCCTGGTGGGCTACCTCGCCTACCACTACGTGCACGGGGACACGCGCTACGTGGGCGACTTCCGCGGGCTGTACCTGACGCTGCTGGCCAGCCACGTGCTGCTGTCCATGCCGGTGCTGCCCATGGCGCTGGTGGCCTTCTACTTCTCCTGGCGGCAGCAGTTCGCCCGGCACCGCAAGGTGACGCGGTGGCTGGCGCCCATCTGGCTCTACGTGTCGGTGACGGGCGTGGTGGTGTTCTTCATGCTGCGCGGCGGCGTGCCCGCGGTGTCCTGAAGCGCCGCGCTACGGCGCGGTGTGCTCGGACGAGGACCGCGCGGGCCCCGCGGGGAGCACGATGCCCCGGGGCAGGCGCACGGTGAAGGTGGAGCCCTGCCCCTCCACGCTGCGCACGGCGAGCGTGCCGCCGTGCAGTTCCACCATGCGGCGCGCGCTGGCCAGGCCCACGCCGCTGCCGGACACGTCCCGGGACACGTTGCGTCCGCGGTGGAAGCGCTCGAAGACGAAGGGCAGGTCCTCCGCCGGAATGCCGATGCCCTGGTCCGTCACGGCGAGCAGCACGAACTGCTGCGCGCCCGCCTCCTCCACCGTCAGGTGCACGGTGACGGTGGAGCCCGCGGCGCTGTACTTCACCGCGTTGCCCATCAGGTTCTCCAGCACGCGCTCCAGGGCGTGCGCGTCCCAATCGCCGGTGAAGTCGCGCCCGTCCGGCACCTCCAGGACGAAGTGGTGGCGTGACGCGTTGGCCTCCAGCTCGCGCACCTTGCCGCGCACCATGGCCAGCAGGTCCAGGGGCTCGCGCTGGAGCGGGCGCTCCTGGCCGCGCGTCACCTCCAGGAAGTGGTCGATGAGCTCGCCCATGCGGTGCGCCGCGCGCACGATGTGGCCCAGGCGCGTCTCCAGGGAGGGCGTCATCGCGGCGGCGGGAATCTGCCGGCGCAGCACCTGGGCGTTGAGCGTCATGATTTGAAGCGGGCCCTTCAAGTCGTGCGTGGCCAGCGAGAAGAGCTCGTCGCGCACGGCCAGGGCCTCGCGGGCGGCGGCCTCGGCGCGCTCGGCGCGCAGGCGGCGCTCCTCCAGCTCGCGCGTCATCAGCACCGTGTCCACCGCGGCGCGCAGGCTGCGGCGCAGGCGCTCCGGGCTGAAGGCCTCCTTCACCAGGTAGTCCTGGGCGCCGGCCTTCATGGCGTCCACCGCCACGCGCTCGTTGCCGCTGCCGGTGAGCACCACCACGGCGGGCACCCTGGGCAGGCCCAGCGCCGTGAGCTTCTGGAGCAGGCTGACGCCGTTCATGCCGGGCAGGTGGTAGTCGAGCAGCATCGCGTCCACCGAGTTGCCGGACAGGTACGCCAGCGCGTCCTCCGCGTTGGACATGGGCACCACTTCCCACTGCATGTCCGGGTCGCGCGCCAGCGCGCGGCTGACCGCGAGGCGGTCCGCCATGCCGTCGTCCACCAGCAGCACGCGCAGGCTCATGCTTCCGGCTCCTGCGCCTCGGGCAGGCGCGCGGCCTTGAACCAGAAGGCATGGAGCGCCTCCGCGGTGGCCTGCAGCTGGGGACCGACCTCCGGCTTGAAGAGGTAGCTGTTGGCGCCGTTCGCGTACGCGCCCTCCACGTCCCCCTCCACCACGGAGGAGGAGAAGATGATGACGGGGATGGAGCGCAGGTCCGGGTCCGCCTTCAGCGTGGCCAGCACCTCGCGCCCGCCGATGCCGGGCATGTGCAGGTCCAGCAGGATGAGCACCGGGCGCTCCGCGTTCGCATGGGCCCCGCGCCGGTAGAGGTAGTCCAGGGCGTTCTCGCCGTCGCGCACGCGCACCACCGGCACGGGCAGGGGCAGCCGCTTCGCGATGCGCATCAGCGCCTCCGCGTCCGGATCACTGTCCTCCACCAGCAGCAGCGGCTTCATGGTCGCGGTCCCTCGCCCAGCGTGAAGAAGAAGGTGGAGCCCTGTCCCGGCGCGGAGTCCACCCAGAGCGCGCCGCCGTGCAGCGACACCAGCCGGCGCGCGATGGCCAGCCCCGCCCCCGTGCCGCCGCCATAGGCCTGCGCGGGATGCAGGCGGCGGAACAGCTCGAAGATGGCTTCGTGGAATTGCGGCGCGATACCGATGCCCGGGTCCTTCACGTAGAAAAGGTAGGGCGCGGCGGCGTGCCGCGCCGCCTCCGGGCGCGCTTCTCCCGGCCCCACGAAGCCCACCTCCACCCAGCGCGGCTCGGCTGTCTGGTACTTGGCCGCGTTGCTGATGAGGTTGGCCCACACCTGGCGGATGCGGACGGCGTCACACGCCACCGAGGGCAGGCGGCGGGGCAGGCGGACCTCCACCCTGCCCTCCTCCAGCCTTGCGCCCAGCGTCGACAGCACATCTTCCAGCAGGACATTCTGATCCGTCTCCACCCACGACAGATCCAGCCGGCCCAGGCGGCTGTACTCGAAGAGGCTGTCGAGCAGGTCGTGCGTGCGCTTCGCCAGCCAGGCTAGGGCCTCCAGCTGCTGGCGTCCGTCCGCGCCCAGCGTGGGACCGAAGTCCTCCTGGAGGAAGGAGCTGTACTGGAGGATGCCGCGCAGGGGCTCCTTGAGGTCGTGCGCCACGGTGCCGCCGAACGCTTCCAGCTCCGCGTTGGAGCGGGCCAGCTCCCGCGACAGCCGGGCCAGCTCCTCCGCGTGCCGCAGCACCACGCCCACCAGCGCGCCCTTGAGCGCGCGCGCCGCCTCCTGGTCCTGCGTGGACCACGGGGCGGAGGCGCCCTTCATCTCCTCACGCCACACGTCGAAGGACGCGCGGGGACGCAGCCGCGCATGGCCCGGCTCCGGACGCACGGGCTTGTTCGGGTTGCCGGCCCACGCCACGGTGCGCGCCACCTCCGGGCGGAACCACAGCGCGAAGTGCGGCACGGAAGGGTCCAGGCGCATCGCCAGCAGGCCCGCGGCCACGTCCGGGCGCGAGGCCAGCGGCGGGTACACGTCCCCCAGCCGGTCCACATGGAAGGCGTCCTCCCGCGGCTCGCGCGCGGAGAGCCACGCCACCAGGGCGCGCACCTCCTCCGCGGACGGCGTGGTGCCGAGCAAGAGGGGCGATGCCTCCGGGCCCGCGCTCGCGCCCAGCACCAGCGCCACGCCGTGGGAGCCCGTGAGCTCCATCAGCAGCGGGGCCTGCGCCTCCAGCGCCTTCGCGGGGCTGCGCTCGCCCAGGTTCGGCAGGACCAGCGCGTTGAGCAGCGCCGCGCGGCGCGCCTGGGCGGCGGACTCCAGGCTCCGCTCCTCCGAGGAGAGCTGGAGCGACAACAGCCGCGCCAGCACCTCGCACGCCTGCCGCCGCGCGGCGGACACCGTGCGGGGCGTCAGGTGGTGGCAGGCCATGAGCCCCCAGAGCTGTCCGTCCTTCAGGAGCGACACGCTGAAGGACGCGCCCACGCCCATGTTGCGCAGGTACTCCAGATGGATTTCCGACACGCTGCGGAGCGCGGAGCCGGACAGGTCCAACGGGCGCTGGGTGCCCGGCAGCAGCGGAGGCACCAGGCCCACGACCTTCGCGTCCACGTCCGCGATGAGGCGCACGGGGTTGCGCGCGTAGAGGGCGCGCGCCTGCGCGGGGATGTCGCTCGCGGGGAAGTGCAGGCCCATGAAGGAGTCCACGCCCTCGCGCACGCTCTCCGCCACGACCTCGCCGTGGAAGTCCGCGTGGAAGCGGTAGACCATCACCCGGTCGTAGCCGATGAGCTCCCGCACCGAGTCCGCGGCCTCCTGGAGCAGCGCGGCCGTCCCCTTCGCGCGCGACAGCGGCGACACCAGCCGCTGCACCGCGCCCAGCGCGGTCTCCTCCGCGCCCACGTCCTCGTCCGCCAGCGGCTCCAGCTCCAGCACGCGCAGGCCGTCACTGTCGTGCAGGAGCGCGGAGCAGCGCTGTCCCGACACCTCCACGGTGACAGGCCCCGGCCCCGTGCCCGCCTCCACGCGCGCGAGCAGCCCGTGCGGCAGCACGCTCAAGAGGGGCTTGCCCACGAGCGAGTCCGGCCCGGCGCCGAGCAGCGCCTGGACGTTCGCGCTCACGAGCGCGACGGCCTCCGTGTCCGGGTGGAAGGCGACGAGCACACCCCGGGGCTGGATGCCGCCCAGCAGGTGGATGGGCTCGCGGTCACAGACGCTGAGGTCGGCATCAGAGACGGGCGGAGACATCGTGCTCTCGCATCAACCAGGCGGCGAAGGTGTCGAAGGTATCGCGGGCGCCCTGCACGACGGCCGCGTCGAAGGTCTCGGAGGCCGCCTGTTCTGACGCCCGGGTGAGGGCTACACCGAACGCACGCCACATGGGGCCCACCTTGTCGCCATAGGCCCGGAAGAAGGCGAAGTTCCCCACGCGCGCGTCCGGACCGAAGTGGCGCGTCAGGTGGCGCAGGATGAGCTGGCCCCCCAGCGTGGAGCCCTCCAGCACGTATGCGCAGCCCAGCGCCTCCGCCAGCCCCGGCAGCGCCGGCAGCGGGGAGGCGCGCGGCAGCCGCGCGAGCGAGGCCGAGTCATGCCCCATGGCGCGCAGGTCCGCTTCCAGCAGCGGCGTCTTCCAGCGCGCCCTCAAATCCAGCGCCGGCTCCAGGGCCGCCAGTGGCCCGGCGAGCAGCGCTTCCAGGGGCAGGTAGAGACCGTGGAAGTCCTCCAGCTGGCGCTGGTAGTCCGCGGGCGTCAGGTGCGCGTCCATCAGACGCACCACGCCCTCCGTGCGCTCATGGTGGGGGCGCGTCTCCGTCTTCAGCCGCTGCATCAGTTCCAAGGTGCCCGTGAGGATCGGGATCGGCGCGGCGGCTGGAAAGAACCAATTGCGCTGAATGTCAGCCGTTCATCGCAGGCGACTGTTGTCCGCTCGTCCCCGCATGCGGCGGAGGGCGCACGGAGCGTGAGGTTCCACGGAGTGCCTGTTTCCCCGGCACCACTCCGCACGGTGACTCGACCCCCTGAACCACCCTGTCTTTACGGGCCGCGACACGCCGCGTTAGCCTGAATGCTCAACAGCTTGGCTTCCCGCGTCATGCGGGAAAGGGGTCCCGACGATGCCGTTCACCCTCCCTCCGCGCTACGGGCTGTATGAGCCGGAGACCGAGCACGACGCCTGCGGCGTGGGATTCGTGGCCCACATCCGGGGACAGCGTTCGCGGGGCATCGTGGAGGACGCGCTGGAGCTGCTCAACCGGCTGAGCCACCGCGCCGCGGCGGGGCGCGACCCGGAGACGGGCGACGGTGCCGGCATCCTGGTGCAGCTGCCGCACCGCTTCTTCAACCACGAAGCGCCGCGGCTGGGTTTCGAGCTGCCGCCGCGCCGCCAGTACGGCGTGGCGCAGGTGTTCCTGCCGTCGGAGCCGGAGGCGCGGCGCGCGTGCGAGGCGCTGTTCGAGGACGTGGTGGAGGAGGAGGGGCAGCGGCTGCTCGGCTGGCGGGACGTGCCGGTGGCGCCGGAGGAGCTGGGGCCGCTTGCCCGGGAGGCCGCGCCGGTCATCCGGCAGCTCTTCATCGCGCGCAGGCGCGTGGTGCCCAGCGCCTTCGAGCGCAAGCTCTACCGCATCCGCAAGCTGGTGGAGAACCGCGTGCTGGCGCGCGGCGTGGATCCGCAGGGGCGCTTCCACGTGGCCAGCTGTTCGTCGGAGACGCTCATCTACAAGGGGCTCCTCTTGCCCCGGCAGCTGCCGCGCTTCTACGCGGACCTGCGGCACCCGGAGTTCGTCAGCGCGCTGGCGCTGGTGCACTCGCGCTTCTCCACCAACACCTTCCCCACGTGGGAGCTGGCGCAGCCGTTCCGCTTCATCGCGCACAACGGTGAAATCAACACCCTGCGTGGCAACCGCAACTGGATGACGGCGCGGCGCGGGCTGCTCCAGACGGCGAAGCTGGGCGGGAGCCTGGAGCCGCTGTGGCCCATCATCATCCCGGGCAAGAGCGACTCCGCGCAGTTCGACAACATGGTGGAGCTGCTCTACCTGGGCGGCCGCACCCTGCCCCACGCGATGATGATGATGATCCCGGAGGCGTGGGAGGGTCACAAGGAGATGGGCGACGAGCGCCGCGCCTTCTACGAGTACTCCGCGTCCCTGCTGGAGCCGTGGGACGGGCCCGCGGCCATCGCGTTCACGGACGGGCAGCTCATTGGCGCGACGCTGGACCGCAACGGCCTGCGCCCCGCGCGCTACCTGGTGACGGAGGACGACCGCATCATCCTGGCGTCGGAGACGGGCGTCATCGACGTGCCTGCGTCGCAGGTGCGCCGCAAGGGCCGGCTGACGCCGGGCCGCATGCTGCTGGTGGACACCACGGAGGGGCGCATCCTGGAGGACGAGGAGGTGAAGCACGACATCACCTCGCGCTGGCCCTACCGCCGCTGGCTCCAGCGCAACGTCTTCACCTTCGAGGACCTGCCCGCCGCCTCCGCCCCCGCGCGCCTGAAGGGCGAGACGCTGTGGCGGCTGCAGCGCGCGTTTGGCTACACGGACGAGGACGTGCGCACCACGCTGGTCCCCATGGCGGAGACGGGCAAGGAGCCCACGGGCTCCATGGGCACGGACACGCCGCTCGCCGTGCTGAGCGACCAGGCCCCCACCCTCTTCAACTACTTCCACCAGCTCTTCGCGCAGGTGACCAACCCGCCCATCGACCCGCTGCGCGAGGCGCTGGTGATGACGCTGGCCACCGCGCTGGGCCCGGAGGGCAACACCTTCGAGGAGACGCCGGAGCAGTGCCACCGGCTGTCCCTGCCCGGCCCCATCCTCACCAACGGGCAGCTGGCGCGACTGGCGGACCAGCGCGGAGACACCGGCCTCTTCGAGCCGCGTCCCTTGAGCCTGCTGTACCCGCACGCGGGCGGCGCGGCCACGGCGCTGGAGGTCGCGGTGGAGCGGCTGTGCACGGCGGCGGTGGACGCGGTGGACGCGGGCGCGAGCATCCTGGTGCTGAGCGACCGGGGCGTGGACTCGGCGCACGCGGCCATCCCCGCGCTCCTGGCCGTGTCCGCGGTGCACCAGCGGCTGGTGCGCGACGGCACGCGCATGTACACGGGCATCGTGCTGGAGACGGCGGAGGCGCGCGAGGTGCACCACTTCGCGTGCCTGTTCGCCTACGGCGTGTCCGCGGTGAACCCGTACCTGGCGCTGGACACGCTGCGCGCGCTGGCGGACGCGGGCGAGCTCAAGGTGGACGCGGACAAGGCGCAGGCGCAGTACCTCCACGGCCTGGAGGAGGGCCTGCTCAAGGTGATGTCCAAGATGGGCATCTCCACGCTCCAGTCCTACCGCGGCTCGCAGCTCTTCGAGGCGGTGGGCCTGCAGCGAAGCCTCATCGAGAAGCACTTCACCGGCACGTCGTCGCGCGTGGAGGGCGTGGGCCTGCCGGAACTGGGCCGCGAGGTGGCGGAGCGGCACGCGCGCGGCTTCGGCGCCGGCGCGGACGGAGAGGAGGACCTGCTGCCCGTGGGCGGGCAGTTCCGCTGGCGCCGGCAGGGTGAGCGGCACAAGTGGAACCCGGCCACCGTGGCGAAGCTCCAGGAGGCGGTGCGGACGAACGACGCGGCTCGGTTCCAGGAGTACTCGAAGCTGGCGGACGACGAGACGCGCGAGCACAGCAACCTGCGCGGCCTGCTGGACGTGGTGACGGACGGCTGCACGCCGGTGCCGCTGGAGGAGGTGGAGCCCGCGCTGGAGCTGGCGCGGCGGTTCGTCACCGGGGCCATGTCCTTCGGCTCCATCAGCGCGGAGGCGCACGAGACGCTGGCCATCGCGATGAACCGGCTGGGCGGCCGGTCCAACAGCGGCGAGGGCGGCGAGGAGTCCCGCCGCTACACCCTGGACCCCAACGGCGACTCGCGCCGCAGCGCCATCAAGCAGGTGGCGAGCGCCCGCTTCGGCGTCACCGCGGAGTACCTGGTCAACGCGGACGAGCTTCAAATCAAGATGGCCCAGGGCGCCAAGCCCGGCGAGGGCGGCCAGCTTCCGGGCCACAAGGTCGATGAGCGGATTGCCCGCGTGCGCTGGAGCACGCCGGGCGTGACGCTGATTTCGCCGCCGCCGCACCACGACATCTACTCCATCGAGGACCTGGCGCAGCTCATCTACGACCTCCAGTCCGTGAACGCGAAGGCGCGCGTGAGCGTGAAGCTGGTGAGCGAGGTGGGCGTGGGCACCATCGCCGCGGGCGTGGCCAAGGCGGGCGCGGGCTGCGTGGTGGTGGCGGGCTACGAGGGCGGCACGGGCGCCTCTCCCCTCTCCAGCCTCCAGCACGCGGGCCTGCCGTGGGAGCTGGGGCTGGCGGAGACGCAGCAGGTGCTGGTGCACAACGGCCTGCGCTCGCGCATCCGCGTGCAGGTGGACGGCGGCCTGCGCACCGCGCGCGACGTGCTGGTGGCGGCGCTCCTGGGCGCGGAGGAGTTCGGCCTGGCCACCGCGAGCCTCGTGTCCGTGGGCTGCATCATGCTGCGCAAGTGCCACCTCAACACCTGCTCGGCGGGCATCGCCACGCAGGACCCCAGCTTGCGCGAGCGCTACCAGGGCACGCCGGAGAACGTGGTCAGCTTCTTCCTGCTGCTGGCGGAGGACCTGCGCCGGCACATGGCGAAGCTGGGCGCGCGCAAGCTGGATGAGCTGGTGGGCCGGGTGGACCTCTTGCGCCAGCGCGCGGCGGTGGACCACTGGAAGGCGCGCAAGGTGGACCTGTCCGCGCTGCTCACCGCGCCGGCCGCGCCGGCCACCGAGCCGCGCCACTGCCAGACGCCGCACCGCAAGGACGTGGCGGACCACCTGGACCACGAGCTGCTCGCGAAGGCGCAGTCCGTGCTCGCGGGCGGGCCGCCGCTGATGCTGTCGCTGCCGGTGGCGAACACACACCGCGCGGTGGGCGCCATGCTGTCCGGCGAGATTGCCCGCCGCCACGGCTCGCAGGGGCTTCCGGACGGGAAGCTGCGGGTGAAGCTGAAGGGCTCCGCGGGCCAGAGCTTCGGCGCGTTCCTCGCGTCCGGCGTGACGCTGGAGTTGGAGGGCGACACCAACGACTACCTGGGCAAGGGGCTGTCCGGCGGACGCATCATCGTCTACCCGCCGGAGGGCAGCCGCTTCACGCCCGAGGAGAATGTGCTGGTGGGCAACACGGTGCTCTACGGCGCCACGGCCGGCGAGGTGTACCTGCGGGGACTCGCGGGTGAGCGCTTCGCGGTGCGCAACAGCGGCGCGCAGGCGGTGGTGGAGGGCGTGGGCGACCACGGCTGCGAGTACATGACGGGCGGCGTGGTGGTGGTGCTGGGCCAGACGGGCCGCAACTTCGCGGCCGGCATGAGCGGCGGCACCGCGTACGTGCTGGACCGCGAGCGCAACTTCCGCGAGCGCTGCAACCTGGAGATGGTGGAGCTGGAGTCGCTGGTGGACGAGTCCGAAATCTGGCTCGTGCACGGGATGATTGAGCGCCACCTGCACCACACCGGCAGCGCGCTGGCGCGGCGGGTGCTCGACAACTGGGAGCTGATGGTGCCGCAGTTCATGAAGGTGATGCCGTCCGACTACAAGCGCGTGCTCCAGGCGCGCAGGGCGGCGCGCAGGCCGCCACCGGCCACGAGCGTCCAGCAGCTCCACGTCGTTGGCGGGGGGACCTGAACCATGGGCAAGCCCACGGGTTTCATGGAGTGGCAGCGCGTCCACGCCCCCAAGCGGGACAAGGTGGAGCGCCTGGAGGACTGGCGCGAACTGCACCTGCCGCTGGCGGCGGACGAGGCGAAGCGCCAGGCGGGGCGCTGCATGGACTGCGGCATCCCCTTCTGCCACCAGGGGTGTCCCCTGGGGAACCTCATCCCGGACTTCAACGACGCGGTGTACCGGGGCCAGTGGAAGGAGGCGTACCAGGTGCTCAGCCGCACCAACACCTTCCCGGAGTTCACCGGACGGCTGTGCCCCGCGCCGTGCGAGGCCGCGTGCGTGCTGGCCATCGACCGGGACGCGGTCACCATCGAGCAGATGGAGAAGGAGATCTCGGAGCGCGCCTTCGCGGAGGGCTGGGTGAAGGCCCGGCCTCCGGCGCGGCGCACGGGCAAGCGCGTGGCCGTGGTGGGCTCCGGCCCCGCGGGCCTGGCGGCGGCGGCGCAGCTCAACTCCGCCGGGCACAGCGTGACGGTGTACGAGAAGGACAGCCGCGCCGGGGGCCTGCTGCGCTACGGCATCCCGGACTTCAAGCTGGAGAAGGCGGTGCTGGACCGCCGGCTCGCGCTGATGGAGGCGGAGGGCATCGTCTTCCGCACGGGTGAGGACGTGGCCGTCACGCCGGGCTGGCGCGCGCTGCGCGAGCAGTACGACGGCGTGGTGCTGGCCCTGGGCGCGCGCAAGGCCCGCGAGCTGGACGTGCCGGGCCGCGAGCTGTCCGGCGTGTTGCAGGCCATGGACTACCTGGAGCACCAGAACCGCGTGGTGACGGCGGGCGCCGCGCCGGACGCGAAGCTGGAGGCACAGGGCAAGCGGGTCATCATCCTGGGCGGCGGCGACACGGGCTCGGACTGCCTGGGCACGGCGCTGCGCCAGGGCGCGGCGAGCGTGATGCAGGTGGAGCTGCTCCCCGCGCCTCCGCAGGTGCGCGCGAAGGAGAACCCGTGGCCGCGCTGGCCGCTGGTGTTCCGCACGTCGACCAGCCAGGAGGAGGGCGGCGAGCGCGCCTTCGCGATGATGACGAAGCGGCTGGAGGGCGAGGACGGCCAGCTCAAGCGCCTGCACGCGGTGCGCGTGGAGGTGCAGCGCGAGCCGGGCGGCGCCGTGAAGCTGGTGGAGGTGCCGGGCTCCGAGCAGGTGTTCGAGGTGGACCTGCTGGTGCTGGCCATGGGCTTCACCGGCCCGAACACGGACCGGCTGGCGGAGGAGCTGGG
Organism: Corallococcus sp. CA054B; assembly: GCF_003611625.1. Taxonomy (NCBI): domain Bacteria; kingdom Pseudomonadati; phylum Myxococcota; class Myxococcia; order Myxococcales; family Myxococcaceae; genus Corallococcus; species Corallococcus sp. CA054B. Next base: position 56,631 of record NZ_RAVY01000008.1, on the reverse strand, counting down.
CGTGGCGCTGTCGCCGCGCGGCACGGTGCGGGTGGACGCGAAGTTCGCCACCACCGCGGCGGGCGTGTACTGCGCGGGCGACGCCAGCCGGGGCGCGAGCCTCATCGTCTGGGCGCTCGCGGACGGCCGGGAGGCGGCGCGCGCGCTGGACACCTGGCTGTCCGGCACCGCCTCCGTGCTGCCCACGCGCGGCCAGGACTGCGCGTTCTGAAGAGAGGCAACGGCCCGGGGCCCCTCCTCCTGAGGGGAGGAGGAGCCCCGGCCGGCTTCAGTGGACGCGAGCCGCGGGCGGCTGGAGGAAGTCGAGCGGCACCTCCCTCAGCTGCGCCCTGAAGTCCTGGCGCAGCTCCAGCAGTTGCTTCACCACGCCGACGTCGCGGATGGGCCCCACCGTGAGCGCCGGCTCGGGCGAGCCGGGCGGCACGTCCAGGGGCACGCTTCCGGCGAGCGCCTCCATCCGCGCCAGGTAGCTCGTGTCCAGGCCCCTGACCCATCCGCACGTGGTGCAGTTGGCCAGCTCCTGGAGCCGCTGATGCCGGCGCAGCAGGTCCGCGAACGACCACGACGCCACGGCGGACCCGAACTGGGCGTCCGGCACGACGAACATGAAGCCCGGGCCCCCGCCCGTCAGGAACCTGGACAGCCGCGCCGGGATGCCTGACGTGGGGCTGACGTGCGTGAAGGCCACGTTGTCCGTGCCCGTGAAGTCGTTCGTGCCCGTGTCCTTGAAGTGACAGCCATTGCACGTGTTGACGGAGAACTCCTTCCGCGCGCAGACCTCCGTAGCATCCGTGGGCACCACGCTGAAGCCCTCCCAGTGGGTGGGCGGCGCCACCAGCGAGTTGGCGCCCAGGAACGGTCTGCCATTGATGTTGCGAGGCACCGTGAACTGCGCGGCGCACCGGGTGGGGACGGTCACCGGCTGCTCGACGCCGTTCTTGACCTGGGTGCGGACGAAGGAGTCGATGTCCGGATCCGTCAGGGAGTCGTGGGTCGCGTCATCGGGAGTCAGCGCCATCGTATGGACGCGCAGGGGCCCGTTGGAGGGGGTGTCCTTGCCGGTGACGGGGTGCTCGTCCGCCAGCCGGAACTCGCGCAGCTCCCACGGAAACGCCAGGGCGGCCTCGTTGGTGCGGATCTGGTTGAGCGCGTTGCCGTTGCCCTTCCCCGGCCCCCGCCCCCGCAGGACGACGCTCTGGGTCATCTGCGTGAGCTGCGCCTTGTAGGCCGCGTTGAAGGACGTGTACGTCCCCAGCAACGCCCACTGCCGTGCCCAGGCGACCACCGGCGCGCATCCCTCGCCGGGCACGCCGTATTCGAAGATGACGGTGAAGGGCTTGAGGTTGCAGGTCGCCTCCGTGCCGCCGCTTCCCCAGGGCGAGGGGCGCGTCAGCCCGAAGAGGAAGCGCAGCTCGCCCGGGTCGGTCTGCCGGTCGGCGTAGTCCCAACTGCGGGCCAGGTCGATGCGGTTGACGATGGCCAGCAGCCGGAACGGCGCGATGTCCAGGTCCAGCGGCTTGCTCAGCACCACCTCCCAGCGGTTCGTGGAGGCGTTGAACTCGAGGGCTGAAGTCGCGCCGCTGGCGGCGGCCCAGGGGGCAATCACTTCGTCATACATCTTGCGGCGCGCGGGCACCGTGTCGCCGTTGGCCTGGAAGTCATTGAGCCAGAGCGACAGCCAGTTCAGCACGAAGGCCTCCGGCCGCGCGCCGGAGCCCTGGGCCATCTCCCGCATGAGGTGCGCGAAGGTCCACACGCCGCCCTTCGTCCCCGCGCCGGTGCACGGGTCCCACGTGCGCGCCGGGTCGAGCACCACGGCCGGGTCGCGGATCATCAGCGTCCGCTCCCACTGGGGCTGGGTGGAGGCCGGCAGCAGGGGGCAGATGGTGACCGGCACCTGCTCGCCCCAACCGAAGGCCGCCGCGTCCACGGGGAGCCCCTGGTAGCGGGCGACCGGGTGGCGGCCGTTGAACAGGATGGACTCCCGGGTGGTCTCCCCCAGCTCCCCCGAGGCCAGGCGGCGCTCGTTCTCCTGGCGCCGCTCCAGCTCCGAGTCCGGGAGCTGCGCGAAGAGCGTGAAGAAGTCCGGACCGGGGCTCGAGGGAATCGCGCCCAGCCGCGTCAGGGTGTCGGAGTGGAACAGGACCGTGGGCCGCGCCGGGTCACCCACCACGCGCACCAGGCTGTCCGAGAGCCGCCGGTTGGCCGGGGGCGGCAGCTTCACGTGCACCGCCGTCGTCTCCCCCAGGGGGGTGGGGCGCGCCAGCTTCTGGGCGAAGGTTCCGGCGACGGACAGGCCCGGCACGAGGGGCAGCTCCCCCAGGCTCGTGCTGCTCCCCCGCGACTGCTCCGCGGCGTCCTGCCTTGAAGGCTCCGGAGCCGGCTCCTTCGCGCAGCCGCTGACCACCAGCACGGCACCCACCACGGCGATTCTCAATTCCTCGCACTTCCGAAACATGCACTCCCCCAGGCAAAGCCAGCCTTCGTCTTGGATGGCTGGCGTTGACTCAACGCCGCCGGAGTGAAGTGCGCGCACGGACGCCCGACCCGTGAGGTTCGAAGTCAGGCCCCGGACAGGGCGCTGCCCGCGCGAGTGATCAGCACGGGCTCCACCCATTCCCTTCCCGACAGGCTCACGACCTCGCGGGGTCCACACGCTTGGAGGCCCAACGCATCACGGGGCCCGGCAGTGGACGCGGGCCGCGGGCGGCTCGAGGACGCCGCCCGACAAGCTCACGGCCTCGCGGGGCCCACCCGCGTGAAGCGAGGGGCCCCGTGTGCACCGGCATCGGTGGGGAAGAACGCTACGCGGGCACGGGCTCCGACGAAGCGGCGTGCTCCGGGACGGCAGGCGCGGGCGGCGTAGGGCTGGCGAGCGCCGCGGCGGGGACCTCGCCCACGGTCTCACCGTGCTGGCTCAGGTCGAGGCCCTCCTCCTCCTGCTCGCGGGTGACGCGCAGCGGGACGATGCGGTCGACGAGCTTGTACAGGATGTAGGAACCCACGAAGGAGAAGACGGAGACGACGACCAGCGCCAGCAGGTGCATGAGGAAGGTGCGCGTCGTGCCGTAGAGCAGGCCCACGTCCTTGGCGAGCACGCCGGTGAGCACCATGCCCACGATGCCTCCCAGGCCGTGGCAGGGGAACACGTCGAGCGTGTCATCCAGCGCGGTGCGGCTCTTGAAGTGGACGGCGGCGTTGCTGACGAAGCTGGCGACCAGGCCCACCACGATGCTCTGCCCCACGGTGATGAAGCCGGCGGCGGGGGTGACGGCGACCAGGCCCACCACCGCGCCCACGCAGGCGCCCATGGCGCTGGGCTTGCGGCCGCGCAGCCAGTCAAAGGCGATCCACCCGAGCATCGCGGCGGCGGAGGCCGTGTTGGTGGTGGCGAAGGCGAGCGTGGCCAGGGACGAAGCGGACAGCGCGGAGCCCGCGTTGAAGCCGAACCAGCCGAACCACAGCATGCCCGTGCCGAGCATCACGAAGGGAACATTGGCGGGAGCATGCGTGGCGTGCGTCAGGTGCACCTGGCGGCGGCCCAGCACGATGGCACCCGCGAGCGCGGCGAGCCCCGCGGACATGTGCACCACGGTGCCACCGGCGAAGTCGAGCACGCCCCACTGGCGCAGGAAGCCCTCCGGGTGCCACGTCCAGTGGGCGAGCGGCGCGTAGATGAAGACGCTGAAGAGCACCATGAAGAGCAGGTACGCCTTGAAGCGCACGCGCTCCGCGAACGCGCCGGTGATGAGCGCGGGGGTGATGATGGCGAACTTGAGCTGGAAGAGCGCGAAGAGGAGCAGCGGCACGGTGGGCGCGAGGTCCGGGTGCGTCTCACCGCCCACGCCGCTGAACATGAAGAAGGTGCGCGGGTCACCGATGAGGCCGTGGAAGCTGTCGCCGAAGCAGAGGCTGAAGCCCACCACGACCCACAGCACGCTGATGACGGCCATGGCGATGAAGCTCTGCATCAGGGTGGAGACCACGTTCTTCAGCCGCACCATGCCGCCGTAGAAGAACGACAGGCCGGGCGTCATCAGCAGCACCAGCGCCGTGGCGGTGAGCAGCCACGCGGTGTCCGCCGGGTTGATGGGACCGCCCTGCTTCGCCTGCGCCGCCGGGACCACCAGGAGTCCCGCCACCCCCACCGCCACCAACAGGACCATCGCCATCCACTTCTGCATCGCCGCACCTCTCCAGAGAGCTGACGCAATGCATCCTAGGCCTCGGATGGACTAATTTCAATTCATCGGAGCGTAGATTTTGATGAATTAAGTCTAAATCTTCAACAATGAAGCCCATCACCCAACGTTTCAGCGGCAACCACCAGAACGGGGGCCTGGTCGCTACCTCCTGTCCAGGATGCGTCCCTGTCCGTCGATCGCGTAGACGGCGCCCCCATCCAGGATGGGTTCGTTCAAGCCACAGCGCGCTGGGTTCGGGGAGAACCACACGAAGAACAGGTCGGCTCCGGATTGGAGGACATGGGTGTCGTAGGTGCTTCGCCTGGAGAGGCACTGCGCCATGCGCTTGTCGGGATCCTGGGAGATCACCGCAGATGCCTATCAAACCGCGTGCGTCAATCCTCGGAGTCGTCGGTGCCGAGTTCTTCAGGCAGCGGGTTGTTCAGCAGGGTGAGTCGCCCGGGGAGCCGGACTACGAGGAAGCCTTTGCCGTCGATGCGGATCTGCATGCCATCCTCCGCATCACCGCTTTTGAGCCAAGACTCTGCTTCGTCCCGGGTCACAAAGTCCCGTTCGACCTTGATCTTGAAGTTGGGGTCGAGGCGCTCCTGAAAGTACTGCGCGAAGTCCTTCAGCTTGCCGAGATGCTGAACGTAAAGCAGACAGAACGCGGCCGTTTCCAACGCGTTCCACTCACGAGTTCCTCGCGCATGCTTCTGGCTTTCGGCTCCGAGGACCTCGAGCACATCGTCAACGTTGACGTCAGGTGTCTTGCTCACGGTCCTACCCTTTCGATCAGATGGGGCTCAGCACCAAGAGACCCGCGGGCGCCACCGCAAGCGTGAACGCCACGCCCGCGACGACGACAATGGTTCCCAGTGCCACCTCTGCTTTGTGCTCCCTGAGCCAATCCAACGCCGCAGCCATGGTGGAGAATCGCAGCTCCGGCCTGGCAGCCTGACGCTCCAGAGCCTCCTGCTCCTCAACGCACTTCATGAACTCCTCACGGCATGTCTTCGTGCAGTACTCATGGTGCATCGCTGAATGCTTCGGAATGCTGGTAGTAGGAGGCTTCCGCCTCCAGCACTTCTGGAAACACTGCTTCTGCATCTCGCCGCAGTAGGCCTCCGCGCCAGAGCCGCCAGTACCGGGCCCCTCCGCCGCGCCAACGCCTCGCGCATCCTCGGAGACGACATAGGTCTTCCGCTCGGGACGTTGGGTGTGTCCACAAGCGGTGGCCATCATCACCATGAGGACGAAGAAGGCCCCGGCATGAGAACCGGGGCTTCCATGCCGGACGCTGGTGCTCATGGGAGTTACTCCACCCCCGAACCCCAACCATCCTCAAGCCGCGACGGGCCTCTGTCCTGCGCAGATCAGTTCACCTGCGCCAGCGTTCCATCGACTTCCGCGTCCTCGTTCTCCGGCGCGTCCTCCACGGCATCCACGCCCTGCGGAATCCCATCCACGTAGGTGACGACGTTGTTCGGCAGCGCGGCCACGCGCGGGCCCGGTGTCACCACGCCCGTGAGGTTCAGCGGATCCACTCCGGACAGCTGGATGCGCACGCCGGCCGGAGGCGCGCGCCGCACCGCTCGCGCCATGTCCACCGCTTCTGGCAGCGCGAACTGCTCACCCACGAAGCCCGACACGAAGCGCCCGCCTCGCAGCTCGCCTCGCGCTTCCATGCGCCGGTAGACGAACAGCAGCTCGCGCCACGTGGGTGCCAGCGACTCGCGCATCACCAGGTCTCGCCAGACGATGCCGTAGCGCTGGAGGAACAACTTCGCCAGCGACTCCGTCACCTCTTCCTGCGACTTCGGCTCCGATGGCGCCAGCAGACTCCAGCGGCCCGGACCGCCCCGGTTGAGCAGCTTCTGCCGCTTGCGGTGCGCCGGGCTCTGCAGGATGCGCAGGTTCTGCACCGCGTCCGCCGTCACCAGCCCCTTCGCCACCAGCTCCCACAGCGCGTCCTCCACCTCCGCCGGCAGCCGCCTCGCCCGCGTCACCAGGTCCTGGAAGAAGCACGCGCCCCGCCGCTCCAGCACGCCCACCACGTCCTTCGCCGCCGCGCTCAGGTCCGGCGGCGTCCACACGCCCCCGTCCGCCAGCACCGCGTGAGGACGCGCCGCCGCGAGCATCCACTCCAGGTCCTCGCGCACCGTGAACGTCAACGGCGCGTTGCGCGTCGGTGAAGACCGCTTCGCCACCACCGGCTCCGGCGCCTCCACCGGCGCGCCCCGGCGCGGCCCCGCGGGCTTCGGCGGATCCTTCAGCGTCACCCGCCCCCACGCCACCTCGCCCGCGTAGCACGCGCGCTCCATCAGGTCCGGCGTGTAGCCCCGCATGCGCGCGGGCAACAGGAAGCGCTCCCACGCGGAGGCCGGCGCTTCGTACCCCTGCAGCAGCCGCACCGCCTTGAGCAACCCCGTGCTGCCCCGCAGCGCGTCCACGTCCTCCAGGTGGTGCCACCGGAAGAGGAAGCGCATGAAGTCCTGGGGGCTCAGCGGTTCAATCTCACGGCGCAGCCGCCCCACCGTCAGCCGGTGGATGCGCTGGAGCAGACGCCGGTCGCACCACTCCAGCACCGGGCTCCCGTCCGCGTCCCGAGGCACCGGCACGTCGTCCTGAGCTCGGAACTGGCCTCGCAGCACGCTGCCCTGGCTCTCCAGGTTGTGCAGTGCCAGGTTGATGTCGTCCGGATCCAACAGCGTCAGCCGCGCCAGCTCCGTCACCGTGGTGGGCCCCACCAACTCCATCCGCCCGCGCACCACCTGGAGCACCGCCGCGTCGCGCTCCACCGGCCGGTCGTACTCCAGCACCGGCAACACCGGCTGCATCTGCGCGTCCGGGAAGAGCGCGCGCACCGCGTTGCCCCGCTCCGCCGACACCAGGAACCGCCCGCCCTGCCGCTCCAGCCAGGCCACGCGCCCCTGCTTGAAGAGCCCTGTCTCCAGGCCTCGCGGCACCTCCGACGCTCGCACCAGCACCAACTGCAACAGCGCATCGTGCAGCTCGTCCTCGTCGCGCATCGGCTGCGCGGCGTCCTCCACCACCTGCCGGATGGCGTTCGCGTCCAGCGCTCCGAACGCCGCCGCGTCCTCCGCGGGCATCGCGCGGCGCAGGGCCACGTTGCGCACGCGGCGCTCCTCGGCCGGCGCGTCGTCCAGGAAGGTGTAGGGCTGGCTGTTGATGAGCGCGTGCGCGAAGACGCTCGGCTCCGGGACGTCTCGCGCGACCAGCTGGATGCGCCCGTCCTTCATGCGCCGGAGCACCTCGCGCAGCCCGTCGATGTCCATCGCCTCGCGCAGACAGTCATCCATCGTCTGCTTCACCAGCGGATGGTCCGGCAGCTCCACGTCCCCGCCACCGTGGTTGTCCTGGCAGCCCACCTGCGCGGGGAACACCGCCGCCAGCAGGTCCTCGCTGCGCGCGCGCTGGAGGTTCGGCGCCACGCGCTTGCCTCCCATCATCCGGTGCAGCGTCAGCGCTCGCGACGCCACCCACCGGAAGCGCGTGCCGAAGATGGGCGCCTGGAGGATGGCCTGCACCAGCACCTCCTCCACGTTGTCCGGGTGCAGGAAGTCGAAGATGTCCGCCAGCGGGAACGAGTGCTGTTCCCCCAGGCTCAGGAGGATGCCGTCCTCCGTGGCCGCCGCCTGCAGCTCGAAGTCGAACGAGCGGCAGAAGCGCTTGCGCAGCGCCATGCCCCACGCGCGGTTGATGCGGCTGCCAAACGGCGCGTGGATGATCAGCTGCATGCCGCCCGCCTCGTCGAAGAAGCGCTCGGCGACGATCTGCGTGTGGCTGGGCACCACGTCGCCCAGCATCTTCTTGCCCAACCGCAGGTAGCCCAGGAGCGCGTCCACCGCGGGCGGCGGCACGCGCAGGAGCTTCTCCAGGAAGCCCGCCGGGTCGTCGTGGCGCAGCAGCTCCTCGCGCAGCCGGCCCACCTGGAGGCTCAGCTCGTCCGTGCGGCCCGGCGCCTCGCCGCGCCAGAAGGGCACGTTGGGCGGCGCGCCCCTCGCGTCCTCCACCATCACCGTGCTGCCCACGACACGCTGAATGCGCCACGCGGTGCTGCCCAGCAGGAAGATGTCTCCCGGCGAGGACTCCACCGCGAAGTCCTCATCCAGCGTGCCCACCACCTTGCCTTCCGGCTGCGCGGTGACACTGAAGTTGAACGTGTCCGGGATGGCGCCACCATTGGTGAGCGCGGTGATGCGCACGCCCCGGCGTCCCTTGAGCCGCTGGTTCACCCGGTCGCGGTGCAGGTGGATGCTGCCCCGGCCCCGGCGTTCGGAGACGCCTTCCGACAGCATCTCCAGCACCTGCTGGTACTCCTCCCAGGTGAGGTCCTGGTACGGGTACGCGCGCTGGAAGATGCTGAAGAGGGCGCGCTCGTCCCATTCCTCGCACGCGCACGCGGCGACGATCTGTTGCGCCAGCACGTCCAGCGGCTTCTTGGGGATGCGGACCGCGTCCAGGTCGCCCTCGCGCACGGCGTTGAGGAGCGCGACGCACTCCACCAATTCGTCGCGGGTCATCGCGAAGAGGATGCCCTTGGAGATGCCCGCCTTGTGGTGGCCCGCGCGGCCCACGCGCTGGAGCAGCACGGAGATGGCCTTGGTGGTGCCCAGCTGCACGACGAGGTCCACGTTGCCCACGTCGATGCCCAGCTCCAGCGACGCGGTGGCGACCATCACGCGGAGCTGGCCGGCCTTGAGGCGCTCCTCGGCGGACAGGCGCATCTCGCGGGACATGCTGCCGTGGTGCGCGGCCACCCACTGCTGGCCCAGGCGTTCGCCCAGGTCGTGCGCCACGCGCTCGGACATCTTGCGCGTGTTGACGAAGATGAGCGTGGTGCGGTGCTCGCTGGAGAGTTGGATCAGCCGGTCATAGACCTGCCCCCACATCTCGTGGCTCGCGATGGAGGAGAGCTCCGCGTCCGGAATCTCCACCTTGAGGTCCCACGGGCGCTGGTGGCCCACCTCCACGCGCTTGCACTCGGTAAGGGAGGCGCCGGTGAGGAAGCCCGCGATGGCGTCCAGGGGCTTCTGCGTGGCGGACAGGCCCAACAGTTGAGGGCGCACGTCGGTGAGGGCCTTGAGGCGCTCCATGGACAGCGCGAAGTGGCTGCCGCGCTTGTCGCGGGCGAGCGCGTGGATTTCGTCCACGATGACCGTGCGCACGTGGCGCAGGGTGGCGCGGGCGCGCTCGGCGGTGAGGTAGAGGTAGAGGGACTCGGGCGTGGTGATGAGGATGTGCGGCGGGCGGCGAACCATCTGGGCGCGCTCGCCAGCGGGCGTGTCTCCGGTGCGCACCTGGACGCGAAGCTGCTGGGGTTCGTAGCCCTCTTCACGCGCCAGGGTCATCAGCTCCTCCAGCGGCTGGAGGAGGTTCTTCTGCACGTCGTTGCCCAGGGCCTTCAGGGGCGACACGTAGAGGACGCGCGTGTGGTCGGGCAGCGTGCCGTCGAGCGCCAGGCGGAACAGCGAGTCCAGCGCCGCGAGAAACGCGGTGAGCGTCTTACCGCTGCCCGTGGGCGCGGCGATGAGCACGTCATAGCCGCCGTGGATGAGCGGCCAGCCTTCAATCTGCGGCCGGGTGGGTTCGCCCAGGCGTGAAGCGAACCAGCGCCGCACCACCGGGTGGAAGGCGGCGAGCGCCGGATGGGCCGCGGACTCCGACGAGAAGGCGAGGGCAATTTGAGGGGACATGGCGGGCTCCCAGAGGGCCAGCCTGAACACAGGTACAGCGCGTCGTCAACGGACGCCGGGTGCCGACTCCAGCCCCCAGGTCAGGGGATGTCGGAGGGCCCGCGTATACCCCTGAACCGCCGGCGGATTCGTCTCCCCAGCAGGACGCAGGGCACTCAGGCGGGCAGTTATCACCTCGCCGCAGGGCACCGCATCACGGTGCTGCCTGATTCCATGCATGGCCCTGGTGGCAGATTGAAAGCAGCTGGAACGACAGTAGATTTCTACTGAGTTTCCAGTGGGCGCCAACTCACCCATCAGCGCCCGCGCGGAAGATGCCCTGCTCCCCTCAAGCCGTTGGCAACGGAGTGCCCGCCATGACGACTTCCTCCTACCGCCTGCAGGCAACGCTTCCTGCGCCCTATGGAACCCAGCTCGAACAACTTCGGAGCAAGCTCCAGATCGACAACACCGAGGTCATCAAGGAGGCATTGGGCTTCTTCGCCAAGGCCGTGCTTGAAGCGAGCCTGGGCCGCCGCGTCGCCTTCGTGGACGAGAAGCATCAAGTGCTTGCTGAGTACAGCTCGCCCTCTCTCACCCGGCTGGAGTGGAACGCCCGGGAGGAAGGCCGCGTCGTGCTGCCCGACAGTGACTTCGACCGGCTCGTGGATGAGTTGGAGAAGCCTGCGAAGCCGCTGCCCCGGCTTCGGAAGCTTGCGCGCAAGAAGGCCCGCTGACGTCCTAAAGAAAAGAAGAGGGGGGCCGTCATGACGGCCTCCCTGATGTTTCCCGAGTTCACCGCCATCACCAGCAAAGACGCCGCCAGTGGTTTTCGCTGTGAGGAGGAGGCGCTCACCCTCTTCTTCCAACAACAGGCCACGCAGCAGGGACGCCGCGAGGAGAATCGGACCTGGGTGCTCCACCGTCCCGACGGACGGCCTGACCTGCCCTGGGTGCTGGGCTTCTACACACTCACCTGGATCCAACTTGAGCGCAGCAGCCTGCCTGCGCCCATCATCCGGCGGCTACCGGACTATCCGGTCCGCGCCATCCTCATCGGTCGCCTTGCGCGCGACGAGCGGTGCAAGGGCATGGGCGTCGGGGAGCACCTGCTTGATGACGCCCACCGCAGGGCCTTGCGCGTCAACGCGGACATTGGAGGGCTCGTCGTCGTCGTGGACGCGAAGAACGCGCGCGCCGCGGCTTTCTACGAGGCGCATGACTACACGGCCCTCATCCGTACCGGACCCGAGGCCGCGACGTGGCCCCGGCGCTACTTCGTGAAGATGGAGGACCTGAGAGCGACCTACGCAGGAACGTGAGGCCAGACCTTTTAACGCCGGACCGCGAAGGCCAGACCGTCTGGCCTTCCTCCGACATCGATGTGGCCCGTCACCTCCAACGTCTTGAGGTCGATGACGGCGACGTCGTTGTCCGGAGTGCAGGACACGAAGGCGCGATTGCCCTCCGCGTCCATCAGCATGGCCGCGCCCCGGCCGATCTTCAGCCGCTTCACTTCCTTCCGCGTGCCGGTGTCGAACACTGCCAACTCCCCCGTGCGCACGCTCACCGCCAGCACCCGCTTGCCATCCGGCGTGAACTCCAGCCGGTGCGCGCCTGGCAGTTTCGCGTCGACCGTGGCCACCCCCTTCTTCGCCTTCAGGTCCACGACCGACAGCGCTCCTGTCGGACTCGCTGACCACAGCTCCTTGCCGTCGGGTGACACGTCGAAGCCTTCAGAGTGCTCTGCCACCGGCACCAGCGTCTGGACCCAATCCATCTGCGGCTTCGCGGTGGGCGGCAGGACTCCCGTGGGCGGCACCGTCGGCTGGAGCAACACGTTCTCCAGGATGCTCACCGTCCCGGAGTCCACGTTCGTCGTGTACAGCGTCTTCTCGTCCGCAGTGACGTGCAGCATGTGCGTCCGGTTCTGGCCGGTGCCCATGCCCATCAGCGGAGAGGTGTCCACGTTCGGCAGTGCCTTCTGCGCGACCAGGTCGATGACGTTCAATTCGTGGAAGCGGCCGAACCCCGTGTTCGACACGTAGGCCGTCTTCCCGTCCGCGGACGTGACCACCTCGTGCGGATCCTCTCCCACCGGCACGCGCCCCAGGACCTTCAGGCTGACCGGCTCCACGATGGCCAGGGCGTGGCGCGTCTTCGAGACGATCAGCAGCGCGCGCTTCGGCGTGGGCTCCGCGGCGCTTGCGGACACGGCGAGTGGCAGCGTGCCCAGCACGGTGGGGAACACATGCCAGTCCTTCAGGGTCGGTCGCATGTCACGACTCCCAAAGTGAGCCGCGCGCTCCCGCCGGAACCGAGGCACACTGAGCGCCTTGAAAAGGAGCCACACCATGAGCTGGGAAGAAGACCTGCAGGGCCGTGAGCCCCCGCCCTCCCTGGAGACGCTCATCGTCCCGCGCGTGCGCGACCTGGGCGATGGCTTCCATGTGCGCCGCGCCCTGCCCTCCGCGCGCCGCCGCATGGTCGGTCCCTTCATCTTCCTGGACCAGATGGGCCCCGCGGACTTCGACCCCGGCCGCGGCCTGGACGTGCGCCCCCATCCGCACATCGGCCTGTCCACCGTCACCTATCTCTTCCAGGGCGAAATCCTCCACCGCGACTCGCTGGGCTTCGTGCAGCCCATCCGCCCCGGCGCCGTGAACTGGATGACCGCCGGCCAGGGCATCGCCCACTCGGAGCGCACCGGCCCGGAGACCCGCGCCGCCGGTGGCCGCCTCTTCGGCATCCAGGCCTGGATCGCCCTCCCCAAGAAGCACGAGGAGGTCGCCCCCGCCTTCGTCCACCACCCCGCGGACACGCTCCCCATCATCGACGGCGAGGGCATCCACCTGACCGTCATCGCGGGCCAGGTGCACGGCGGCAAGTCCCCCGTGCGCGCCCACTCCGACCTCTTCTACGCGGACGCGAAGATGGAGGCGGGCTCCCGCCTGAAGCTCTCCGCCGAATACGAGGAGCGAGGCCTCTACCTCGTCGAAGGCACCGTGGAGGTGGAGGGCACGCGCTTCCAGCCCGGCGAGCTGCTCGTGTTCAAGCCGGGCAGCGAGATCATCCTCAAGGCGGAGTCCTCCGCGCGGATGATGCTCCTGGGTGGCGAGCCCATGGACGGCCCGCGCTACCTCTTCTGGAACTTCGTGTCGTCCTCCAAGGAGCGCCTGGAGGCCGCCAAGGCGGACTGGAAGGAGGGCCGCTTCGCCGCCGTGCCCACGGAGACGGAGTTCATCCCCCTGCCTCCGGATGATCCGCCCGCGCCCGTGCGCTACCCGTAGAGCCGGCGCACCGGCGCCAGCGTGCCCGCGGGCCGCTGCGACTTCGCCTGCGACCACGTCAGCCGGTACGTCGCCGCCGTCCCGTCGAAGGCGATGGGCTTCACCTCCGGGGAGCCCGCGCCCGACGCGCGCAGCGTCTCCGCCAGGAAGCCGCAGGCGAAGAAGGGGTTGTCCGCCAGCACGTCCTTCACCCACAAGGTGGCGTCCTGCTGGGACAGCTCCTCCACCCGCACTTCATTGAAGTTGTTGCCCGCGCGCAGGTTGTACGGCACGCGCTCCAGCGTCTTCCGCGGGCCCAGGTGCGTGACGAGCTGCATGCTCGCCCGCCCCACGGACGTCTGCTGGAAGCCCTTCAGGTAGCGGGCGCCCAGCTCCAGGTAGGCCGTCTCCAGGGGCTGGCCGGGGAAGACGTCCCGCGCGGCCACGTCCAGGAAGGCGCGCCACTGGTCCAGCGAGTAGTGGGGGCGCAGCGGCTCGGACAGGTTCAGGCCCGCGGCCTTCAGCTTCTGGCGTCCGTCACGCGTCAGGTATGGCCCCAGCGCTCGCACGAAGAGGGCTTCCACGCTCTGGGCGAAGATTTGCTTTTCGGATGGGGCCATGCCCCCAGGGTGGAGTCGCCCCCGCGCATGCGGAAGGGTGGACGCAACGCATCCGTCCACGAGTCGTCAAACCCGTAGGTTTTTCAGCCTCGCGGCAGACGCACCGTGAAGGTCGTCCCCTGGGCCTCGGTGGAGGTCACCTGCACGGTGCCGCCATGGGAGAGGACGATCTGACTGGTGATGTAGAGCCCCAGGCCCAGCCCTCCGGCCGCGCCGCGCTCCCGGTCGCTGCGGCCGGCGCGGCGCCACGCCGCGAAGAGGTGCGGCAGCTGCTCCGCCGGAATGGGCGCGCCCAGGTTGTGCACCCGCAGCACGGCCTCCCCATTCAGCCCCTCCGCGCTCACGCGCACGGGTGACTCCGGCGGGCTGAACTTGAGCGCGTTGGACACCAGGTTGCCCACCACCTGCTCCAGCCGGTCCGCGTCCCACTCGCCGCGCCCGTCCCCCTGCACGTCCAGCAGCACCTCGCGCTGGGGGTGGCTGGCGCGCACTTCCTCCACCGCGCCGCGCACCACGTCGAACAGGTCGCACCGCGAGCGCACCACCGGCAGCCCCGCGCCCAGCCGCGCCCTGGCGAAGTCCAGCAGCTGGCGGATCATCCGCTCCATGCGCACGGCGCTGGTGAGGATGCGCTCGGTGAAGACGCGCTGGCGGTCGGACAGCTCACCCTGGCGCTGGAGTTGCTGCGCGGACATGGACAGCGCGTTGAGCGGGTTGCGCAGGTCGTGGCCCAGGATGCCGATGAACTGCTCGCGGAAGTCCTCCGCGTTGCGCAGCTCCGTGACGTCCTGCCCGGTGGCGATGACGGCCTCCACCGCGCCCGTGGGTCCGGTGGCCGGTGACATGGTGTACTCGAAGTGCCGAGCGCCCTGGTCCGAGGACAGGGTGACGCGGCCGCGCTGCACCTGGCCCGTGCGCCGCGCCGCGTCCAGCGCCTTCGCGTAGGGCTCCAGCTGCGGGTCCATCACGCGAATCGCGTCCATGCTCCTGCCTGGCACGTGCACGTGATGCGAGCCACGCGACGCGGCCACCGCCTGGTTCGCGTAGATGAGCGTCCCTTCGCCGTCATAGAGCGCGATGGGGTCCGCCGCCGAGGACATGGCCAGCTCCAGCAGGCGGCGCTGCTGCTGCACCTGGTCGGAGAGGACGCGCACCTCGCGCTCGGCACGGCGCAGGCGCAGGAGCGCATGCACCTGGGCCACCAGCTCCTCCGGATCCACCGGCGCCACCAGGTACGCGTCCGCGCCGTGCTCCAGGCCCTGCGCCCGGTCCGCGGCGCCCACCGCCTGCGCGGACAGGTGCAGCACCAGCGCGTTGCGCGTGCGCGGGGAGGCCTTCAGGCGCCGGCACACCTCCAGGCCGCTCATGTCCGGCAGGCGGACATCCAGGATGACCAGGTCCGTGTGCTCGTCCGCGAGCGCCAGCGTCTCACTGCCCGTGCCCGCCTCCAGCACCTGGAAGCCCGACAGGGACAGCACACGCGACGTGACGTAACGGCTGGCCAGGTCGTCGTTGACGTTGAGGATGATGGGTGCGGAAGGCATGCGGGCGGATGGAACCGTGCCCCACCTTCGTAATGGCTGTCACCGGGCGCGCCAAGTGTTGCACGTGGGAAAATGTCTTCTCTGACGGAACAGCCAGGGGAGCAGGCGTCCGCGGTCGCTCGCTGGACGACAGGGTGGCTCCCCTGCCAGCGCGTTTCGCGATAGGGATGACCCATGCGCCCTCCCTGCCGCCCGCTTCCCGCTGATGGCCGCTTCCTCCAGGCCGTGGGGCCCACGCCGCTCGTGCCCGTGCGGCTGGACCCGGAAGGTCCGACCATCTGGTGCAAACTGGAGTTCCTCAATCCCAGTGGGTCCACCAAGGATCGCATTGCCCGGTACATGCTGGAGAAGGCGTGGCGGCTGGGTGAGCTGAGCCCGGGCGGAGACGTGGTGGAGGCGTCCAGCGGCTCCACCAGCATCGCCATGGCGCTGGCGAGCGCGCAGATGGGCTGCCGCTTCACGGCGGTGATGCCGGAGGGCGTGACGGAGGAGCGGCTCATCGCCATCCGCGCCTACGGCGGCGAGGTGGAGCTGGTGCCGCGCTCGGAAGGCATCCGGGGCGCCATCGCGCGGGCGGAGGCGCTGGCGAAGGAGCGCGGAGGCTACGCGCCCCGCCAGTTCGAGAACCCGGACAACGCGGAGGCGCACCGCGTGTGGACGGGGCAGGAAATCCTGGCGCAGGTGCCGGGCGGGCTGGTGCACGGCGTGGTGAGCGGCGTGGGCACGGGCGGCACCATCGTGGGCCTGTTCCAGGCGTTCGCGGAAGCCGGCTGTCCGGTGACGCCCTTCGTGGCGCGGCCCATCGCCGGGCTGGGCTGCGACATCGAGTGTTGCAGCTTCAGCGCGCGCGTGCCGGGCGTGGTGGACGGCTTGTCGCGGCTGTACCGCGAGGCGGACATGCCGGGCCGCGTGGAGCTGGACGTGTCGGACGACCTGGCCATGGGCACCGCGCGGGCGCTCATCCGCCGGGGCTTCCCGGTGGGCCCGTCCTCCGGCCTCAACTACGCGGCGGCGGTGGAGGCGGCGAAGCGGCTGGGCCCGCAGGCCCAGGTGGTGACGGTGTTCCCGGACCGCATGGAGCGCTACTTCTCCACGGAGCTCGTGCAGCCCCGGGCCGCGCCCAAGGCCGGCTGAAGACGCTTCAGGTGCGCATGCGCACGCGCGTCTCGTGCACCGTGTCCGGAGGCGGCGCGGTGCGCTCGCGCTCCTGGGCGCGCATCAGTCGCAGGATGCTGGGCCCCAGGACGTCGATTTCGGTGGAGGCGTAGGCCTCCGTGCCGAAGCGGCGGATGGAGTCCGTCTGCTTCTCCAGGATGCGCACGTCCTGCCCGAAGATGTGCAGGCCCACCGGCAGCACGAAGGGCACCGCGGCCTTGAGCAGCCAGCGCGGCACGGGCAGCTTCACCGTCACCACCGCGTACACGAGCGTGTCCCAGTCACTCACCGGCGTCATGGCGGAGTTGACCACGATGTGGCTCTTCTCCCCGATGCGGTACTCCACCTGCGCGATGGACGGCATCAGGAAGCGGTCGAAGTGCTGCACCACCCCGCCGCCCGGCGCGAGCAGCCGCCCCACGAGCCCCTTGGGCGCGGGCTCGCCCAGGTACTCCGCCTCCACGCGGTCCGCGCTCCTGCGCACCACCACGTCGATTTCGTTCTTCTTCTCCGCGGTGCGGAACAGGCCGCCGTGGAGGAAGGCCGTGTGCGGAACGTCCAGCGTGTTCTCCAGCACCGCGTGCAGCGACCCGGGCGCGCGCAGCACCCGGCGCACGGTGGTGTAGTCCGCCGCGTCCAGCAGCGGGAAGCGGAAGGGCTCCGACGTGGGCTCCACGCCGGGCGTGGAGTAGACCCAGACGAAGCCGTCCTGCTCGCGCGTCGCGTAGGACGCGGCGCAGCGGGAGCGGGCCTCGGGCTCGCCCACCAGGCCGGGGATGAGCCGGCACTGGCCTCCGGTGTCGAAGCGCCACCCGTGGTAGCCGCACTCCAGCTGCCCGTTCGTCACGCGCCCCAGCGACAGGGGCACGTTGCGGTGCGGGCAGCGGTCCATCAGGGCGCCGGGCTTGCCGCCTTCCCCCCGGAAGAGCACCAGGGGCGTGCCCTGCAGCGTGCGGGCGAGCGGCTTGTCCCCCAGCTCGCGCGACGTGCAGAGGATGAACCAGGAGTGCGGAAGCCGGACGACGGAGATGTGACTGGGGGACGCACCTGGGGTGCGCCCCTCCTCGCGGGCGTTCATGCGCCCAGTCTAATGGGCCCGGGCCGCCGTGCACGCCCCCTTCAGGCGGGCAGGTCGGCGAAGCGTTGGGCGGCCTCCGGGTTGAGGGGCTGAGGCATCACCCCGCCGCTCATCCCGCGGCAGGACTCCTCACAGCGGCGGCACGCGTCCGCGCAGGCCTTCATTGGCCCCTCGCTGCCCGTCTCCTCGCAGGCGGTCGCGCAGGCGGCGCACACCTCCGCGCAGGCGAAGCAGGTGCGCGAGTGCAGGTCCGAGCCGCGCAGCATGAAGCGCGCGCTCGTCTCGCAGATGTCCGCGCAGTCCATCAGCAGCCGGAGGTGGCCGGGCTCGGCGGGCCTGCCTCCCCACTCCAGACAGTCCGCCAGCGTCTCCAGGCAGACGCGGTGACAGGCCATGCAGTGGTCGATGCACTCCCGCATCGCTTCGTCGCTTCGCTTCACTTCGGCGTGCGCCATGGTGGGGTTCCTTTCGGGCCTCACGGTGGTCACGCGCGGGGAGGTCATCATCCCGCCGCCCGTGGCCGACCGTCCGGCTGCTCCCGGCCTAGAGCTTCAGCCGCCGCAGGCGCAGGGCGTTGCCGATGACGGACACCGACGAGAGGCTCATCGCCGCGCTCGCGAACAGCGGGCTCAGGAGCCACCCGAGGACGGGGTACAGCACGCCCGCCGCCAGCGGCACTCCCAGCAGGTTGTAGACGAAGGCGAAGAAGAGGTTCTGCCGGATGTTGCGCAGCACGGCCTGGCTCAACCCGCGCGCCCGCGCGATGCCTCGCAGGTCGCCCTTCACCAGCGTCACGCCCGCGCTCTCCATCGCGATGTCCGTGCCCGTCCCCATGGCGATGCCCACGTCCGCCCTCGCCAATGCTGGTGCGTCGTTCACGCCGTCGCCCGCCATCGCCACCACGCGCCCCTGGGCTTGCAGTGTCTTCACCGCGTCGCCCTTCGCGTCCGGCTGCACGCCAGCGATCACCTCCGTGATGCCCAGCCTGCGCGCCACCGCGTGCGCCGTCGTCGGGCTGTCGCCGGTGAGCATCACCACGCGCAGGCCTTCCTCCCGCAGCCTCGCCAGCGCCTCCGGCGTGGACGGCTTCAGCGGATCCTCCACGCCCAGGAGCCCCGCCGCCCGGCCATCCACCGACACCAGGACCACCGTCTGCCCCTCCTGGCGCAGCGCCTCCGCGCGCTCCGTCAGCGCCTCCACCTCCACGCCCAGGCTCCGCATCAGCGCCGCGTTGCCCAGCGCCACCTCGTGGCCTTCCACGCGGCCCCGGACGCCCTGCCCTGGCACGGACTGGAAGTCCTCCACGCCACCAGGGGACACGCCGCGCTCCTTCGCGCCCGCGACCACGGCGGCGGCCAGCGGGTGTTCGCTGCCTCGCTCCAGACTCGCGCCCTGGCGCAGCAGCGCGGATGCGTCCACCCCCGGCGCGGGCTCCACCGTCACGAGCCGCGGCTTGCCCTCCGTGAGCGTGCCCGTCTTGTCCACCACCAGCGTGTCCACCGCCGCCATCCGCTCCAGCGCCGCCGCGTCGCGGATGAGCACGCCCATGCGCGCGCCCTGCCCCGTCCCCACCATCACGGACATGGGCGTGGCCAGGCCCAGCGCGCACGGGCAGGCGATGATGAGCACCGCGACGGCATTCACCAGCGCGTGCGCGAGCCTCGGCTCCGGGCCCCACACGCCCCAGACCACCGCCGTCACCACCGCCACCGCGATGACCGCGGGCACGAAGATGCCAGCCACCCGGTCCGCCAGCCGCTGGATGGGCGCGCGCGTGCGCTGTGCCTCGGCCACGCGCTGGACGATGCGCGACAGGAGCGTGTCCTGCCCCACGCGCTCCGCCCGCATCACGAGCGTGCCCGTGCCGTTCACCGTGCCGCCCGTCACCTTCGCGCCCGGCCCCTTCTCCACCGGCACGGGCTCTCCGGTGACGAGCGATTCATCCACCGCGCTCGCGCCCTCCAGCACCTCGCCGTCCACCGGCACCTTCTCACCGGGGCGCACGCGCAGGCGCCATCCGGCGTGCACCTGGGCCAGCGGCACGTCCTCCTCGTGGCCGTCATCCGAGATGCGCCTCGCCGTGGCGGGGGCCAACGACAACAAGGCCCTCAGCGCACCGGACGTCGCGTGGCGGGCGCGCAGCTCCAGCACCTGTCCCAGCGCCACCAGCGTGAGGATGATGGCCGCGGCCTCGTAGTACACGGGCACGGAGCCGCCGTGCCCCGTGCGCGCGCCTTCCGGCAGCAGGTGCGGGAACAGCGTGACGCCCACGCTGAAGGCGTACGCCGCGCCCGCGCCCAGCGCGATGAGCGTGAACATGTTCAGGTGCCGGTTCTTCACCGACGCCCAGCCCCGCTGGAAGAACGGCGCTCCCACCCACAGAACCACCGGCGTCGCCAGCGCGAACTGCGCCCACACGAGCGCCGAGGCCGACAGCCCATGCGGCACCGGCAGCATGTCCGACATGCCCAGCAGCATCAGCGGCGCGCTCAGCACCAGGCCCACCCAGAACCTTCGCGTCATCGAGCGCAGCTCCGGATCCGGCGGCTCCTCCACCGTCACCGTGCGCGGCTCCAGCGCCATGCCGCACTTCGGGCAGGCGCCGGGCCCATCGCTCACCACCTCCGGGTGCATCGGGCAGGTGTATTCGACGCGCGTCTGGAGGACGGGCGGCGCTTCGGGCTCCAGCGCCATGCCGCACTTCGGGCACGCCCCTGGCGCGTCCTGCCGCACCTCCGGGTCCATGGGGCACACGTACACCGCGCCCGGCGCAGCGGGCGGTGGCGGCGTCTGGGGCTGGAGGAACCGAGCGGGGTCGTCCTGGAAGCGCTGGCGGCACTTCGGGTTGCAGAAGAACCAGGTGTGGCCTTCGTGCTCCCAGCTCCCACCCCGGGGCGCGCGAGGGTCCACCTCCATGCCGCACACGGGGTCGATGGCGGGCCCTTCTCCACTCGAGGGGGGCAGCCGGGGTGAAGGCGAAACGGGGGAATGCGGATGGTGATGCGTCATGGAGAAGCCTCCTTTCCCCGGGCCAACGCGGCACCCGGCGCGCTCTTACACATGCGTAATCCGCTCCCCCCCCGAAGCCCGTGCCGCCCGCGCTCCTCCCACTGGGAGGCAGGGCGCCAGGCGGGCCCCGGGGTTTGTCCGCGCGAGGCCTTTTCCGGTAGGACGCGGCTTGGGCGGCCTGGAGTTCCAGGGGCTTGCGCGTCCGGTCGCGGCGGACCGGCGGCAAAACGGCCAGGAAAATCCGCTCACTCCGTATGGCCAGGGAAGCAAGGTCGGAGCTCGACCAGAGAGAGCATCGAATGCGACGCATGTGGGTGACGTGGGGGGCGATGCTGGCCCTCCTCGCCGGCGGCTGTGATGCCATCGACCTGTCGGAGATCACCCAGCGCGACGCGAAGACCCGGGTGCGCCCGGAGCCTCCTGGCGAGCACTGCGAGTTCGGCGGAGACGCGGTGGAGTCCGGCCTGGACCGGGACCGCGATGGGGAGCTGGACGACTCGGAGGTCACCGCCACCGACTACGTCTGCGACGCCGCCCTGCCCCAGGTCCTGACCCGCGCGCGGACCGAGCCCCACGGCGCGAACTGCACGCTGGGGGGACAGGCGGTGCAGTCCGGCCTGGACCAGGACGGCAACGGGCAACTGGACGACGCGGAGGTCTCCACCACCGAGTACGTCTGCGCCACCTCGGTGGCCAACGTGCTCCTGCGCGTGCGGCCGGTGAGCCCGGGCGCGCGCTGCCCCCTGGGCGGACAGGTGTCGCACGCCGGCCATGACGCCAACGGCAACGGGCTGCTGGAGGACGGGGAGATTGCCCAGGAGGTGTACGCGTGCAACGAGCCGGCCCCCGTCGTGCTGCGCCTGCGCACGCTGGCCGCCTTCACCGCGCCGTGCGACGGCGACGACAGCGGCGGCACGGTCCTGGAGGCGGGCCCGGACCTGAACGGTGACAAGGCGCTCGCGATGTCCGAGGTCGAAGCCACCCACTACTTCTGTGGCATGGAGCTGACCGACCTGAAGCTCCGCCATCAGCCCGAGCCCGCGGGGCCGAGCTGCTCACGCGGTGGCACGCGCGTGGACGCGTTCCAGGACCTGGACCACGACGGCGAGCCGGACCGCAACGGCGTCTCGGCGACCGTGTACGTGTGTCAGTCCACCCGCGTGCACGACGGGGACTTCGCGGTGACGGGCGCCGTGGACCTGGTCTCGCTCGAGGGCGTCACCCACCTGCGCGGCGAGCTGATCATCTCCGCGCCCACGCTCACCGACGCGTCCCTCCCCTCGCTGGCGGTCATCGAAGGGAGCCTCACCGTGCGGGGCAACGCCAGCCTGCGCCGGCTGTTCATGCCCGCCCTGCGCTTCGTGGGCGGCACCGCGGCGGTGCTCTCCAATGCCCGGCTGGACGCGCTCACGCTGGGCACGGCGCCGGACACCATGCTGCGGGTCGAGCGCAGCCTCTGGGTGGAGGACAACCCCATGCTCTCCACGCTGGAGGGGCTGGCGGCGGTGCAGCCCGGCGACAGCATCACCCTGCGCGCGAACAATGCGCTGGTGGACCCGGGCCTGCTTCCCTACGTCACCGAGCTCCACGGGTCGCTCGTCATCGAGGACCACCTGCGGCTGGACCGGTCGCCCTTCTTCAACCTGACCCGGGTCCATGGAGACGTGCGCCTTTCGGGTAACACCGCCCTGGGCGGCCCCTTCGGCCTGAATCACCTGACGCAGGTGGGGGGCTCCCTGGAGCTGCACGACAACGCGGTGCTGGAGACGCTCGACCCGCTGGCCCAGCTCACCTCCGTGGGAGCGCTGTTCATCACCGGCAACCCGCGGCTGACGGACACGACGGGGCTGGAGCAGCTCTCCTCCGCGGGCCGCATCCACATCCAGGGCAACAAGGAGCTCTTGAGCGTGGGGGACATGCCCCTGCTGCTCCAGGTCACCGACAGCTTCTCCGTGAAGTACAACGAGAAGCTCCAGCGCGTGCACCACCTGCCTGTCCTGCGCAGCGTGGCGACGGTGGCCCTGGTGGGCAACACGGCGCTGACGTCCCTGGAGGGCTTCCAGCGGCTGACCCGGCTGACCACCCTGGACGTGCTGGGGAACGCGGCGGTGACGAACCTGGGCGACCTGGCGCGCTTGCGCGAGGTGGACTACCTCAACCTCCAGGGCAACGCGGCGCTCACGGACTTCGGCCTGACGGACCTGGTGCGCGTGCCGGAAAGCTTCGGCGTCATCGACAACGCGAGGCTGCCCACGTGCCGGGCCACCGCGCTCGCGGCGAGCGTGTTCCAGGGCCAGCCGTGGGGGTTGGTCATCGAAAGGAACGACGACGCGGCGGCCTGCCCCTGAGGATCCTGAGCCGTGGGCCGTCTCAGCGGCGCGGCTTGCAGGAGCAGTCCAGGCAGCCGTGCGCCGCGCACGCGCCGCAGCCGCGCTCCAGCGAACGCTTGAGCGCGAGCCGCGCACGGTGCAGCCGCACGCCCGCGTTGTTGGGGGTGATGCCCACCTCGCGCGCCACCTCCGGCACCGCCCGCCCCTCCAGGTCCACCTGGCGCACGAGCTGCGCGTACTCGGGCTTGAGCGTGGGCAGCAGGTCCGCGAGGCACGCGCACACCGCGCCCTTCAGCTCCAGGTCCACGGTGGCGGAGTCCGCGTCGCGCGCCTCCACCTCCAGCGCGCGTCCTTCCGCGGCCTGCCGGCGGTGATGGTCCACGAGGGCGTTGCGCAGCAGGCGGTAGAACCACGCCACCGCGCTCTCGCCGTCCTTCAGCGCCCCGCCCTTCTCCAGGGTGCGGGCGAAGGCCGTCTGGAAGAGGTCCTCCGCGACGGCCCGGCTGCCCACGCGCCGCTCCACGAAGGCGAGGAAGCGGCGCTGATGGGCCAGGAGCGCCGCCACCACGTCCTCGCGGTCCGGGGGCAGCCCAGCATCTGGCCCTTCAGCCTCCATGCGACTCCTTCACGACTACGGAGGGCCGTTGCCCTGGCGCAGCGAGTTCAGCTCCACCGCGGTGGCGTAGATCTGGGCCCAGGCGCGGTACTTGAAGCGGTCCATCACGCCCTTCTGGTCGTTCGCGTAGTCGAACATGTCCTTGCGGAACAGCGCGTCGGCGGCCTTGCGCGCCTCGGGCTTCAGCGGCGTGCCCTTCTTCTCGAAGTAGCGCAGCAGGTCGTAGCCGTAGTCGTGCGTCTTGGCCGCCTTGTCGAACTCCTTCACCGGGCCAATCTGGCCGGGGACGGAGGCGTAGCCGAGCGGGTCCTGCATGCGCTGGCCGTGGGGCGTCTGGATGCTGTACGGCTTGTAGCCCATCACCTTCTCGAAGTCCGCCGGGGGCGGGCGAGCACCGGTGAGGTACTCGTTCATCAGCTTGCCGTGGTCGCCCGCGGGCGCGCCGGAGACGGCGGCGGTGCGCTGGGTGGCGGCGGTGCCGGAGGAGAAGGAGTCCTTCACCACGTTGCGGGCTGCGGGGGCGGCCGGACGCGTGGCGGGGGCTTCCTTCGCCTGGGTCTGGGGCGTGAGAACGGGCTTGTTGCGGATTTGCATGGGGGGCCTGGGCGAGAAGTCTTCTCGATTTTTCGGAAACCGCCCATCCAAAGTTGCGGATCCGCACGCGAAGTCACGCAGAATGCGCTCAAAGCGCCGCGGGGCGCATTGGAGGACTGCATGGGAAGCGACGCGTACCTCGATGAAATCCAACAGTTGCGCGCCGACGACGCGCAGGGCGCCCTGAACCTCGTGGACCGGGCGAGGAAGCAGGCGGACCTCTCCATCGAGGAGCTCACCAGGCTGGCGCACGCGCTGGACGAGCGCAAGCAGCGGGTCGCCGCGCTGACGCTCCTGGAAGAGGCCCTGCGCCGGGAGCCCACGGCGGCGGAGCCGGCCTACACGCTGGCCATGCTCTACCTGGAGCAGCAGCAGGACGCACGGGCAGTGGAGATCCTCAAGCCCGTCCTGGCCGCTCAGCCGGACCACGACAAGGCGAACCTGACCATGGCCATGGCGCTGGCGAAGACGGAGCCCTCGCAGGCGCGCGCGCACGCGGCCCGGGCCGCGAAGTCCCCGGACGAAGATGTCCGGGCGCAGGCGCAGGAGCTGGAAAAGGTCCTCGCGGAGCACGCGTCCCGCTAGGGGCCTTCAGTCTCCGCGCTTGAAGTCCTCCGTGCGGACGCCGTAGCGCTTGAGCAGGCGGTGCAGGCTCTCGCGCTCCATGCCCGCGCGCTCGGCCGCGTGGGTGACGTTGCCGGAGAACTCCTGCATCAGCGCGGTGAGGTAGTCGCGCGACACGGCGTCGCGCACGCGGTCCACCGCCTCGCGGTAGGGCTGCTTCGCCAGGGCCTCCGCGGGCAGCGGCCCCGGGGCCGCGGAGGCACGGGCCGAGGGGGTGGTGAGCTCGGGCGGCAGGTCCTCCGGGGTGATGCGGGGGCCCGCCGCCACCGCCGCCGCGCGCGCCACCGCGTTCTGCAGCTGCCGCACGTTGCCGGGCCAGGGCGCGGCGGTGAGCGCCTGGAGCGCCTGGGGCGTGAAGCCCTCCAGCTCCGGCCGGTTCGCGCCAGCGAGGAAGTGCATGGCGAGCAGCGGGATGTCCTCGCGGCGCTCGCGCAGGGCGGGCATCCGCACCGTCACGCCTTCCAACCGGTAGTAGAGGTCCTCGCGGAAGCGCCCCGCAGCCACCTCGTGCGCCAGGTCCCGGTGCGTGGCCGCCACCACGCGCACGTCCACCGTCACCGGCGTGGTGGTGCCCACGCGGCGGATCTCCTTCTCCTGGAGCGCGCGGTTGAGCTTCACCTGCACGGGCAGCGGCAGGTCGCCCACTTCATCCAGGAAGAGCGTGCCGCCGTGGGCCTCCTCGAAGAGGCCGGCCTTCGCGCCCGTCGCCCCGGTGAAGGCGCCCTTCGCGTGGCCGAAGAGCTCGCTCTCCACCAGCTCCGCCGGCAGCGCGCCGCAGTTCACCGCGACGAAGGGCTTGTCGCGGCGCGGGCTCTCGCGGTGCAGCGCGCGGGCGGCCAGCTCCTTGCCGGTGCCCGTCTCGCCAGTGAGCACCACGGTGAGGTCGCGCGCCGCCACCTGCGCGAGCAGCGCGTGCGTCTTCCGCAGCGCGGGGCTGGTGCCGCGCAGGCCGTGGAAGTCCGGCATGCGCGCCACGCGGGCGGCGAGTCCCTGTGCGTCGCGACGCTGGCGCTGGCGCTCCAGCGCGCGGGCGACCACCAGGGCCACCTCGTCCGGGTCGAAAGGCTTGGACAGGTAGTCGTACGCGCCTTCCTTGATGGCCTCCACGGCCTTGGGGATGCTCGCGTAGGCGGTGACGAGGACGACCTCCGTGTCCGGCGCGCGCCGCTTCACCTCGCGCAGCACCGTGAAGCCGTCCGCGCCCGGCATCTGGATGTCCGTGACGACCACGTCGAACGTGCGCGCGGAGAGCAGCGCCAGCGCCTGCACCCCGTCTGGCGCGGTCGTCACCGCGTACGCGTCCCCGAGGATGCGCGCGAACAGCTTGAGCATGTTCTCCTTGTCGTCCACCACGAGGACCGAGGGCTTCGCGCCGCTCATGCCGCCGCCTCCTGTACGCGCGATGGAGACGGCAGCGACAGCGTGAAGCGCGCGCCGCCCAGGGCCCCGGTGTCCACGTCGATGCGGCCGCCGTGCGCCTCCGCGATGGCCTGGCTCACCGCGAGCCCCAGCCCCGTGCCGGAGGGCTTCGTGGTGAAGAAGGGCTCGAACAGCCGCGCCCGCGCCTCCGGCGTCACCCCGGGCCCCGAGTCCGATACCGCCACGCGAGCGCTCCCGTCCGCGTCCACCGCGATGCGCACCTCCACCCGTCCTCCCTCGCCCGCGGCCTCCGCCGCGTTCTTCACCAGGTTGAGCAGCACCTGCCGCAGCCGGGGCGCCTGCGCCCACGCGGTGCCCTCGCCGTGCACGTCCACCGTCACGGTGCCCAGGCGCGTGGCTTCACGCAGGCGGGAGACGACCTCCTCGCACGCGTCGCGCAGCGCCACCGGCTCTTGCGGCCCGCGACCCGGACGCGCCAGGTCCAGGAGCCCCTCCACGATGTCCTGGCAGCGCACCGCCTCCTCCTCCACCACGCGCAGGTCCTCCGCGAGCGTGCCCTCCGCCCGCCGCTGCAACAGGCGCACGTACCCGAGGATGACGCCCAGCGGGTTGTTGATTTCATGCGCCACGCCCGCCGCCAGCCGGCCAATGCCCGCCAGCTTCTCGTGCTGGACGAGCCGCGCCACCGCGTTGCCGATGTACACGCCCACCCCGGCCGCGAACAGCGTGGCCCCGCCCAACAGCAAGAGCGCCCAGCGGAAGCTGTCGCGCTCCACCGCGCCCACGTGCGACTCGAAGGCGTCCATGGACGCGTCCGAGTCCGCCGTCAGCGCGTCCACCCGCGCCTGGATGCGCGACACCCACTCCAGCGCGCGCCCATGCGCGGCCTCCACCGCGGCCGCGTCCTTCGCCAGCACCGCGGGCAGGAGCGTGTCCCGGTAGAGCGTGTCCAGCGCGTCGCCGGACGCCTGGATGTCCGCCACCGCCGCGCGCTCGTCCGCGTCGCGCGCGTGCTCCGAAAGCCGCCGGGTCAGCGCCTCCACGCGGGCGCGGGCCTCGGTGTGGAAGCGCCGGTGGCTGTCGTTGCCCAGGATGATGGTGTGCGCCAGGTGCGCGTACTGGTCCCTCACCGCCGTGGCCAGCTCCCGGGCCTCCCGCGCGCGGCCGCCCACCTCGCGCAGCGCACGCGTGCCCTCATGGATGTCCGCCAGCCGGCCGAGCGCATAGCCCGACGCCGCCGTGAACAGCGCCACCAGCGCGCCGAACGCGAGCAACACCTTGCGGGTCGTGGTGCCGGAGACAGGTCCCATGGGAAGCCCTCTTATACGGCGCGCGCCCCTTTTCGCCCGCGCCCGGCGCATGTCCTCCCCAGGCCATCCCAAACCGCATTCCCCTTGCGCCCCTCCCCTCCAGCCGAGCATGACTCGCCCGAAGCGGCGCGGGCCCATCCTTGGGGGACACACCCGTTGCCGGGAGCCACTCATGGCGATGCGCTTCAAGAACCTGGATGGCAGCGGACCGCAGGCCTTCACCCGCGTCTTCAAGTGGGCCGTCACGGACAAGCTCGCGGGCAAGCGCCGCAGCGCGCCCGCGCGCGCGGTCGTGCCGCACGTGGAGCCGGACCTGGCGGTGCTCGCCACCCCACCCGCCCCGGGCGAGGGCGCCCGCCTGACGTGGCTGGGCCATGCGAGCTGGCTGGTGCAGCTGGATGGCGTGTCGCTGCTCATCGACCCGGTGCTGCGCGACGCCATCAACGTCATCATCCGCCGCAACGTGCCGCCCGGCGTGCCGGTGGAGAAGCTGCCGCGCATCGACGCGAGCCTGGTGACCCACAACCACTACGACCACCTGGACCTGCCCACGCTCAAGCAGGTGGGCGCCCGCATCGTCACCGGCCTGGGCCACGCGCCGGTGTTCCAGGGCCAGGGCCTGCCCTTCCACGAGCTGGACTGGTGGGAGTCCACGCAGGTGGGGCCCGTGCGCGTGCACTACGTGCCTTCCCAGCACTGGAGCCGCCGCGGCCTCAACGACGCCAACCAGATGCTCTGGGGCGGCTTCGTGGTGGAGGGCTCCAGCGCGCGCGTCTACCACTCCGGCGACACCGCCTACTTCCAGGGCTTCAAGGAGATTGGGGCGCGCTTCCCCAAGCTGGACGCGGCGCTCCTGCCCATTGGCGCCTACGACCCCGCGTGGTTCATGCGGCTGCAGCACATGAACCCGGAGGAGGCGGTGCAGGCCTTCGAGGACCTGGGCGCGATGGCCTTCTTCGCCATGCACTGGGGCACGTTCAAGCTCACGGACGAGCCGCTGGACGAGCCGCCCGCCCGCCTGGACGCGGAGTGGCTGCGCCGGGGCTGGCCGCGCGACCGCGTGCACGTGCTGCCCGTGGGCGGCACACACACCGTGCGGCACGGTTGAGCGCTGGCGGGGCTTGTGGTCTCAAGCGGGCATGCTCCTGCCCACCCTCACCGCCCTGGTCCTCACGCAGGCCCCTCCCCCACTCACCACCATCTCCGAGCAGAGCGGCTGGAAGCGCACCGGCCGCTACGCGGAAGCAGAGAGCCTCTGCCGCGCCTTCCCCAAGGCGTTCCCCGGCAAGGCCCGCTGCGACACGCTGGGCACGACGCCGGAGGGCCGCCCCATGGTGGCGCTCGTCGTCAGCCAGGACGGCACGCTCACCGCGGACGCCGCGCGCAAGAAGGGGCGGCCCGTCGTCTTCTTCCAGGGCGGCATCCACGCGGGTGAAATCGACGGCAAGGACGCCGGCTACTGGCTCCTGCGTGACGCGCTCCAGAACCGGGCGTCCGTGCCGGACCTGCTCAAGGGCGTCACCGCCGTCTTCGTCCCCGTCTTCAACGTGGACGGCCATGAGCGCTTCAACCCCAACCACCGCCCCAACCAGGTGGGCCCGGAGGAGATGGGCTTCCGCGTCACCGCCCAGAACCTCAACCTGAACCGCGACTACGTGAAGGCGGACGCGCCGGAGATGGTGCTGCTGTTGAAGTACCTCAACGCGTGGGACCCGCTCGTCTACGTGGACCTGCACGTCACCGACGGCGCGAAGTTCGAACCCGACGTGTCCGTGGGCGTGGAGCCCCAGAAGTCCGGCCCGCCCGCGCTGCGCGAGCTGGGCACGAAGCTGGTGGACGAGCTCTTCACCGACCTCACCGCCCAGGGACACCAGCCGCTGCGCTTCTACCCGTCCTTCCTCGTGGACGACGACCCCACGAGCGGCTTCGCCTACGGCGTCCCCCCGCCGCGCTTCAGCCACGCCTACTGGTCCGTCCACCACCGCTTCGGCGTGCTCGTGGAGACGCACTCCTGGAAGAACTACGCCCAGCGCGTGAAGGCCACCCGCGACGTGCTGGAGGGCCTCTTGAAGCTCGTGGCCCGCGACGGCGCCGCGCTCCAGGCCGCCGTGAAGGCGGAGGACCAGAAGGCCGTGGCCGGCGGGGTGCGCGAGGTGGTGCTCGGCTGGAAGAACACGTCCAAGCGCGAGGCGATCGCGTTCAAGGGCTACGCCTACGAGCGCCTGCCGTCGGACGTCTCCGGCCAGCCGTACATCCGCTACGACGACACGCAGCCCCAGACGTGGAAGGTGCCGTACCTGCCGGACGTGGAGCCCTCCGTCACCGCGAAGCTGCCCGAGGGCGGCTACCTGGTGTCCGCCGCGCACGCAGCGTGGGTCGCGCCGAAGCTGGCCGCGCACGGCATCGCGTTCCAGCGCCTCACCCGCGCGGTGCCCGCGGCGAAGGTGGAGTCGTTCCACTCGAAGGACTTCCAGTTCCAGGTGCGCACCAACGAAGGCCACCAGGGCCTCACCGCGAAGGGCGAGTGGAAGCCGGACACGCAGGACCTCCCCGTGGGGACGCTCTACGTGCCGGTGGCGCAGAAGAACGTGCAGTTGGTGGCGCACCTCTTCGAGCCCGCGGGGCCGGACTCGCTGCTCACGTGGGGCTTCTTCAACGCCCACTTCGAGCAGAAGGAATACATCGAGGACTACGTGCTGGAGCCCTGGGCCCGGGAGCTGCTGGCGAAGGACGCGGGCGTGAAGGCCGCGTTCCAGGAGCGCCTGAAGGACCCCGCGTTCGCCAAGGACCCGCGCGCCCGCCTGCGCTTCTTCGCCGAGCGCCACCCGACCTGGGACGAGCGCCTGGGCCTCTACCCCGTGTACCGCGCCGCCAGCGCGCCTTCGAACCTGGCGCCGGTGAAGTAGCACCGGGGAAGGAAGAAGCCCCCGGCCCGCGCCCCCTTCAGGGGCATCGCGGAGCGGGGGCTTCGGATTCAGCGCCGCGCTCCCGGTCCATGAGGCACCGGGAGCGCGTTTTCATTTGATGCTAGCCGATGGGCTTCTCGCAGGCGCAGGAGCTGACGTTGCAGAAGAAGCCCGGCGCGCAGCCGCCGCAGTCCGGCTGGCAGACGCAGGCGCACAGGCCGGGGTCCGCACCGAAGCCGGTGCCGCAGTTGAGCGCGCCCGTGTCGCAGACGCAGCCGCAGGCGTTGTTGTCGAACTTGTAGCCCGCCGCGCAGGTCGCGGACTGCACGCAGCTGCACGAGCAGGTGCCCGTGTTGCACGTCTCGAAGGTGCCGCACGTGCCGCCGCAGTCCGGCGCGCAGGTGAAGTCACACACCGCGCGGTCGGTGTTGCACACCTGGCCCGCGGGCGCCGTGCCACCGCAGTCCGCCGGGCACTCGCACTTGTCCGTGGTGCGGTTGCAGGCGAGCTTGCCCTTGCAGAAGTCCGGGTCGTTCGCGTCGTAGTACGTCGTGTCGGACGAGCACGGAGGCGGGTTGCCGTCCGCCTTGGCCGTGCGGTCGATCCAGTAGCGGTACGACAGCGCCGCCTGCGTCTTGCCGGACTCCTTCGGACGGCAGGCGCCGTAGAAGGACACGGTGCGGTTGATGCCGTCCACGTCGAAGCCGTTGGTGCGGCTGCGCGGCAGGTCCCCGATGCTCGGGCAGGCGACCGCGTCCACCACCGCATCCACCGCGACCTTCAGCGACGCGCCAATCGGCGGCTTGAGCGTGCGGTAACCCACCGACGCGATGACGCTGTCCACGATGGCGTTGATGGTGTTGGTGATGGAGGTGTTGTCCCGGATGCTGCCGGACACGCCGCCCGTGGCCTGGATGACATCCAGGTGGCGCGGGTTCGTGTTGTCCTCACCCGAGTAGCACGGGGCGCCGTCCGGCGGGCAGATGATGCCGTGCACCTGGATGCGCTGGCCCGTGGGGTTGCTCGTGGTGCCAGCCGTGGTGCCGCTGTTGAGGAAGTACGCGGAGTAGTTGGCCACCGTGTCCGTGGACTGGTCCTTCACGTCCGTGAGGATGACCACCACCACCTTGGCGCCCGGACGGATCTTCGTCTCAGGGCCGCCCGTGGACGCGGCCATGTCGTTGATGGCCTTGCGCGCGGCCTCCAGCGGACGCTCGCTGCCGTCACCGCCCAGGGCCACCCAGCAGTTGGTGTTGGCCGTACAGGTGGTGTTGGGCAGCGGCGTGTACGTGGGGTTCTGGGTGGTGCCGCCCTTCACGGCGCACACGTTGTTGTTGCACACCGCGTTCTGGGTCAGCCACGCCTTGAACTGGTCGATGTTGGTGGTGAAGGGGCGGATGACGTTGCGGTTGGCGCTGTTGCCCACCGTGTAGCTGGTGGTCACCATGGACACGCGCCAGTCCAGCGTCGCGTTGCCCAGCTTGTTGGCCACCGCCGTGCCCGCGTTCGCCAGCGACGTCTGCGACGACGCCATGGAGCCGGAGTCGTCCACCACGAAGAGGAAGTCCACCACGGCCGTGTTGCCGGTGAAGACCTCGCACTGCACCGCGTCCGCGTCTCCGAACTGCGCCAGCGCGGAGCCGCCCGCCGTGTCCGCCATGGTGAACAGGCCGCCCGCCTCGTTGTAGCGGGCCGCCGGCGTGATGGCGAGCACCACCACGACGCTCTGGTTGGAGCGGTGCACGTACTGCGCCTGGATCTTGAACGGACCGTTGACGCCCGACGACGAGCCGCCCAGCGTCTCCGTGCTGTTGGGCACCAGCTGCCGCGCCAGCGAGTTGGTGAACGCCTTCAGCTCCGTCGTGCCGGCGAGCCCGTAGCGGGAGACCGCCGCGGGGAAGCCGTCCCAGGTGGTGAACGTCTGCGTGAACTCCACGTCCGCCGGCGACAGGAGCGCCGTGCCGGTGCGGATGCCCGACTCGTCGGTCGAGGGCGTGGTGGAGTTGCCCACCTGGCCGCGCTTGTAGGCGATGAACGTCACCTGCTTCGTGTCGTCATAGCCCATCACGCCCACGGTCTGGCCGTTGGCCTTCAGGTTGAGGAGGTTGGCGGTCTTGAAGGTGTTGGGCAGCGCGAGCCGGATGTCCGCGCCGCTGTCCTCCTTGAAGGTCACCGTGCGCAGGTTCTGCACGCTGCACGCCTTGCCCGCGGGCGTGCTGGACGCGCCGTCCTTGGGGTCCAGCGGGTTGAGCTCGTTCGCGTCCACGCGGCCGTTCTGGTTGGAGTCCTCCGCGCCGTCGGGGATGCCGTCGCCGTCGGTGTCCGCCTTGTTGGGGTCCGTCTTCGTCGTGGGGTCCGCGTCGCCCACGTAGGTGCAGCCGGCGCTCGGGGGGGCCGCGGCCGTGGTCACGCCACGCTCCACGCCGTCGAGCAGGCCGTCACCGTCGGTGTCCGGGTTGGTGGGGTCCGTCTCGCCGGGGTCCACCTGGCCGTTGGAGTTGGGGTCCTCACCGAGGAAGCCGTTGCGGCCGGGGCCGTCCTGGAGCCCGTCGCAGTCGGTGTCCGTCAGGCGCGGGTCGGTCTCACCGGAGTCCACGCGGCCGTTCTTGTTCGAGTCCTCCACGCCGTCCGCCACGCCGTCGCCGTCCGTGTCGGCGTTGTTCGGGTTGGTGCCGGTGGCGACCTCGACGGAGTCCGGGATGCCGTCGAAGTCCGCGTCGGGGATGGACGCCGCGCAGTCCGCCTTGCGCGGATCCGTCTCGCCCGGATCCACCTTGCCGTTCTTGTTCACGTCCTCGGCGCCGTCCGAGCAGGTGTCGCCGTCCGTGTCGGGCTTGAGCGGATCCGTGCCCGTCTGCTTCTCCAGGCCGTCCGGCAGGCCGTCGCCGTCGGTGTCGCGCAGGCGGGGGTCCGTCTCGCCGGGGCTCACCGAGCCGTTCTTGTTCGCGTCCTCCACGCCGTCCGGGATGCCGTCACCGTCGGAGTCCGCCGTGTTCGGGTCCGTCTCCGTGAGGTCGCGCTTGCCGTTGCGGTTGGCGTCCTCCAGGCCGTCCGGCAGCCCGTCGTCGTCCGTGTCCGCCTTCACCGGCGAGGTGCGCGTGGTGGGGTCCTGGTCCGGGTAGAACGAGCAATTGGGGTCCACGCTGCTCGTGCGGCCCACCTCCACGCCGTCACGGATGCCGTCGCCGTCCGTGTCGCGCCGGCCGGGGTGCGTCTTCAGGCCGCCGGCGTAGACCGTGGAGAACTCCTCCTGGTCCGTCAGGCCGTCGCAGTCCGAGTCCTTCGTGGCATTTTCCTGATCATACGGGTTGACGGGGACCTCACCGGGGTCGGGGTCCGGGTCGACGATGACGCCCGCGTCCTCGACATAGCCGGCGTCGAAGCCCGCGTCGGAGCCGGCGTCGGTGCCGGCGTCGTTGGTGGGGTTGGGATCATCAGGGCCGGGGTCCGGGTCACTGCCGCCGCAGCCCGCCATGAGCGTGGCCGCAAGCAGCGTGCCGGAGAAGAGTCGGATCCAATTGCGCATAACGGGTCAGCACTCCGGGAAGGGGGGAACGGAGAATTCCGGCAGCATAGAGGGATGCGCGCCCGATGCCGATGTAGGTACGCCCTGGGACGGAGGCGGCATCACGATTCGTAAACTCCACGTTCACCTCTGTCGCCTGTTTCCGACTGCACTGTCTTTACGGAGGGCAGGAGGGCTCGGTTATCGTCCGCCCCGTGCCTGTGTTCGGTCTTGCGGCGGTATGGGGGGAAGCGGCTTCGCCTGAGAAGGCGGCAGCCGTCGTGGAGGGCCTGGGCGCGCTTCTGCCGTCCGCGCAGTCGATCCAGCTCGTGGTGGCGTTTCGCGACGAGGCCGGCGCGCTGGAGGTGAAGGTGGAGGTGCCCGGCTATCCGCGCGCGGCGGTGGAGCGGCTGGGCGAGGAGGTTCGCAAGAGCGGCGGCACGTTCGTGGAGCTGTGGCGGCTGCCCAAGGCGGAGCGGGACGCGCTGCGCTCGCGCACGCTGGCGGGCGGCACGCCCTTCGGCGGCAACGAGCGCACGCAGGCCGCGCAGGAGCTGCGGCAGCACCTGGAGGCCCTGGCCGCGCGAGGTCCCCTGCCCGCCCCGTCCGCGCCGAAGAGTGCGCCGCCATCCGAGGCACCGCCCGCGCCCCAGGCCGCTCCCAGCGAGAGCGGGGGCGCACCGGGGACCGGAGCGGCCGGAGAGTCATCGCCGCCGGATCCGCTCACGCCCTCCCCCACGCCCTCTCCCGCACCCCCTGGTGATGAATCCCAGCGGCGCGCCCGGCGTTTCGCGGTGAAGCTGGAGATGGAGTTCCGCACGGAGCTGGACTTCGTGCGCGAGCACGCGCTGAACATCAGCAACGGAGGACTCTTCGTGCGCACGGCGCACCGCCCGCCGCAGGACAGCGTGGTCACCGTGGACGTGAAGCTGCCCAACGGCCAGCGGCTGCAGGGCGAGGCGCTGGTGGTGCACGTGGTGGATGATCAGTACACCGGGGGCGTGGGGCTGGCCTTCCTGAGCGACGACGCCACCTTCTCGGCGACGCTGGACGGGTACCTGGCGAGCCTGGCCGGAGAGAAGGCGTGACGTTGGAGGAAGGCAAGACACCCGAGTGGCCGCGCGACCTGGGCCGCTTCCAGCTGCTGTCGCGGCTGGGGCGCGGAGGAAACGCGGAGGTCTTCCGCGCGCGGATCCTCCAGGGGCCGCATGCGGGGGAGGAAGTGGCCCTCAAGCGCGTGCGGCCGGAGCGCCTGCGGGACGCGGAGGCGCGCGATCAGCTCCTGCATGAGGCGGAGCTGGCGCGGTGCCTGGACCATCCGCACATCGTGGGCTTCCGGGAGTACGGCGAGCTGGCGGACGGGCCCTACCTGGCGCTGGAGCTGGTGGACGGCACGGACCTGGGGCGCGTGCTGGCGCAGTGCCGGCGCCGGCGCATCGAGCTGCCCATCGACATCTCCGTGATGATGGTGCGCCACGTGCTGGAGGCGCTGGCGTACGCGCACAAGGCCACCAACTCCAAGGGCCTGCCGCTGGCGGTGGTGCACTGCGATGTGTCTCCACACAACGTGCTCCTGTCGCGCGGCGGAGAGGTGAAGCTGGCGGACTTCGGCGTGGCCCGCTCGCGCGCGGGCCTGGAGGTGGACCTGCGGCGGGTGGGCAAGCAGAACTACCGCTCGCCGGAGCTGCTGGCCGGTGAGGTCTCCGTGGCGGTGGACCTGTGGGCGGCGGCGGTGCTGCTGTACGAGCTGCTCTCCCTGGAGTCGCCCTATGCGGAGGGGACGGCCGAGGAGGTGGAGGCCTCCATCCGGGGCCTGCGGGTGACGCCCGTGCGCATGGTGGCGCCGGAGGTGTCGGATCCGCTGGCGCTGGTGTTGGACCGGGCGCTCGCGCCGCACCCGTCGCAGCGCTTCTCCTCCGCGGAGCAGTTCGCGCGGGCGCTGGCGGCGCTGAGCGACGACCGCGTGGCGACGCCGCTGGCCGTGGCCGCGGTGGTGCGCGGCCTGATGGGCGCGGAGCCGGTGACGGGCTGAGTCACGCCACCTGTTGATCCGAGGGCACGACGATCCCCGCGTCGCCTTCAACGACGAGCCTGCTGCGGCCGCCGCCCTGCTTCACCACGCGCACCTGCACGCCGATGCGCTCGGCGAGCCCGCTCACGTGGGAGATGATGCCCACCTGACGGCCGGTGGCCTGGAGCGCGTCGAGCGTGGCGAGCGCGACCTCCAGCGTCTCCGGATCCAGCGTGCCGAAGCCCTCGTCGATGAAGAGGGTCTCCACCTGCGTCGTCTCCGACGACAGCGAGGCCAGGCCCAGCGCGAGCGCGAGCGACACGAGGAAGCTCTCGCCGCCGGAGAGGCTGGCCACGCTGCGGACCTCGTCGCCCATGTCGCCGTCCACCACCTGGAGGTCCAGGTCGTGGCCGGGCACGCGCTCCAAACGGTAGCGGCGGGCCAGCTCGCGCAGGTGCGCGTTGGCGTGCAAGAGCAGCGCGTCCAGGGTGAGGCTCTGGGCGAAGACCTTGAACTTCTTTCCGTCGTGCGAGCCGATGAGGTCGCCCAGCGTCTTCCACACCTCCGCGTCCGCGCGGCGCTGCTCCAGGGCCCGGGCCTCCGCGCCATGGCGGGCGCGGGCGGCGTCGTCGGTGTCCAGCTTCGCGCGCAGCAGGGCCTCGGCGCGGCGGCGCACCTCCACGTCGGTGCGCAGGCGTTCGCAGAGCTCCGCGACGTCCCCTTCCGCGAGCGAGGGAAGCCCGGAGGCCTCATGGCGGACGCGGCGCTCGCGGCGCTCCACGAGGACGGCGCGGGCCTGGGCCACGGACTCGCGCAGGGCGTTGAGCGCGCGGGCCTCCGCGTCGCACCAGGCGGCGCCGCGCGACAGCAGGGCCTTGAGTTGCTCCAGGGTGGAGCCATGGCCGGCGAGGCGTTCCGAGAGGACGGCCTGGGCGCGATCGAGCGCGAGGGCCGCGTCGGTGCGCAGGCGCACGGCGTCCTCGGCGCGGGCGGTGGCCACCTTCTCCGCCTGCTGGAGGGCTTCGGAGTCCTCGCGGGCGCGCTCGTAGGTGACCTGGGCGGCGTCGATGCGCGCCTGGATCTCCGCGCGCACCTCCTGCGTGGGGCGGCCCTGGAGCAGCCGGGCGCGGGCCCTGGACGCATCCTGGAAGGCCGCGTCCTTGAGGCTCGCGCGGTGGGCGGCGGTCTCCGCGTCCTCGTGCCGGGACTGGAGGCGGACCTCTTCACGGGCACGCAGGCCCTGTTGCTCCTCCAGGCGCTTGCGAGAGGTCTCCAGCTCCGCGAGCTTCTCGCGCCACTTCGCCACGCGCTCCAGGCACCGGCTCTGGAAGCGAGCAGGGTCCGCGGCGAGCTTGTCCTTCCAGGTGGCCTCTTCGCTGGCGAACGGAGGGGACACTTCCGTGAGGGCGCGCTCGCGGGCATCGCGGGCGGTGTCCCGGCGAAGCAGTGCATCCCGGTGGGACTGGGACGCGCGGGACCAGGCGTCCTCGGCCTTGCGAAGGGCCTCGGCCGCGCCTTCGCGCCGGGTGCGCCGGGTCTCCAACAGGGCCCGGGCCTCGCGAGCGGCGCTGGCGCGGGCTTCCGCGGAGGCCTCTTCGTCACGGAGGGTCGCGAGCCGCGAGCGCACGTCTTCCTGCGCGGCGCGGATCCACGCCTGGGCGGTGGTGGCCTCCGCATCCTCCGGAGGCGATGCAGCGGCACTGGCATCCTGCGCGGCGTGCTCCATCTGCCCGCGAGCAGCCGCCAGTGTTGCCGTGTCCTCCCCTGGAAGCACCGCGCGGGTCCACCGTTCGCGCGCCGCGCGCCAGGCATCACGGTGCGCCGTGCGCTTGCGGGCCGCCGTGTCACGCCGGGCTTCGGCCTGGGTCGCGGCGGTGTCCGCGGTCGCCTGCCGCACGCTCGCCGCGCTCTCCTGCTTCGCCGCGGCATCGCGCGCCGACTCCAGCTCCAGCACCCGGGCCGCGGCCTCCGCGACCAGCCCTTCCAGCGCGGAGGCCTCCCGCGCATACGGATGTTCGAGCGCGCCGCACAGCGGACACGGCTCTCCTTCGTGCAGCGCGGCCCGGTGCGAGGCCAGCCCCTGCGTCGCCTCCGCGCGCGACTGCGCACGGCGCGCCTCGTGGAGCATCGCCTCCTGCGTCGCCCGCGCCGCCGCCGCGTCCTTCGCCTCCGCCGCCGCGCGCTGGGAAACCTCGCGGTGCGTCTTCACCTCCGCCGCCGCGTCACCTTCCGCCGAGCCCTCCGCCCGAGCGCCTTCACCCGCGAGCGTCAGCGCCCCCAGGACCTCCTGTCGCGCCAGCAGCGCTTCCCGGAGCGCCCGCCGTGCCGCGCCGCCATCCTCCCCAAGCGCGGCTTCCGCGTGCGTCGCCAGGGCCTGCGCCTGCGCTTCCGACTCGACCGCGCCCTGGTGCTCCTCGCGGCGCGCCTGGGCCTCGTTGCCCAGGCGGTCCGCGTCCGTCCCCAACCGGTCCACGTCCGCGCCCGCCGCCTGTTCCTCCTTCAGCGCCCCCGCGAAGCGCTCCAGCTCGCGCTGCCAGCGGGGCCACTCCGTGGCCAGGGACTCCCAGCTCGCATGCGACGTGCGCCACGCTTCGGCCGCGTCCACCAGCACCTGGGCTTTCGCTTCCGCCGCCTGCACCAGCCCCAGCGCATCGCGAGCCGACGCTTCCGCGGCCCTCGCCTGCTTCGCCAGCTCCGCGGCCTCACGGGCCTCGCGCTCCGCCTCCGCGCGGCGCGTGTCCAGGGTCGCGGCCTCCTCCAGCGCCGGACGCACCGACGCCTCCGCCTCCAGCGCCGCCGCCCGCGCGGCCTCCGCCTGCATCCGCACCTGCCGCTGCGCCGCCGCCGCCGCGAGCGCCGCTTCCGCCTGTGAGGCCCGCTCCAGCTGCTCGGCCTCCGCCCTCACGCAGCCCTGCTCCGCGGCCTCCACCGCCGACACCACCGCGCGGAAGCCCTCCGCCGCGCGCACCGACTCCAGCAGCGCCTCACGAGGCGCCGCCGCCTCCCGCTCCGACTCCGCCCGGGCCACCGCGCTTTCGGCCTGCTGCTCCTGCCCCACGAACTCCGCGCGCTGCGCGTACCAGGACCGGGCCGCTTCCGCCTCGCGCGACCGCGTCTCCTCACGGACCCGCGCCGCCTCCTCCTCGCCCAGCTGGACGCGCACGCTCTCGCGATCCGCGTCCGACATCAGCGCGATGGCCGCGAGCCCCAGCGACAGCCGCTTCAGCTCCTCCTGCTCCTTCGCGTTCTTCTCGTGCGCGGCGATGGACAGCCGGCTGTACACCTCCGTGCCCGTCATCCGCTCCAGCAGCTCCGCGCGCTCGTTCGCGTCCGCGCGCAGGAACGCCGCGAACTCCCCCTGCGCCAGCAGCGCCGAGCGCCGGAACTGATCGAACGACAGCCCCAGCCGCTCCTGGATCGCGTGGAGCACCTCGCCCTTGGTGCGGCCGAACAGCTGCCCCGAGGCCACGTCCGTCAGGCTCAGCTCCTGCGGCCGGAATCTCCCCTCCGCGCGCTCGCGAGCACGCCACACGTTCCACCGCGCCCGGTAGCGCCGCCCGTCCTTGCCCAGGAAGTCCACCTCCGCGTGGCCCTTGCCCGCCCCGCGCCGCAGCATGCCGCGCACGTCGTAGGCGGACAGCCGCGCCTCCTCGTCCTCGTCCGCCCGGCCCACCAGCACCTTGCTGGGCCCGCCCAGCCGGGGCGTGCGGTCGAACAGCGCCAGGCACAGCGCATCCAGCAGCGTGCTCTTCCCCGCCCCCGTCGCGCCGGAGATGGCGAACAGCCCCAGCCGGTCCAGCGGCGCCCGGTCCAGCTCCAGCGCGAAGTCCCCCGCGAAGCTCGTGAGGTTGCTGCCGCGAATCGCCAGAATCTTCACGACGCATCCTCCTGCACCTGCGTGAGCAGTGCATGGAACGACTCCAGCAACCCCGGCGAGGGCGCCTCCTTGAAGTCCCGCGCATACCGGGCGAGGAACACGTCCTCCGGCGTGCGCTCCCGCAGCGACAGCCCCGGCCGCACGTCCGCCAGCGCCCCGCCCGTGCCCGTGTAGAAGGGCGTCAGCTTCACCAGCCGCGCCGCCCGCCCCTCCAGCGCCTTCTCCACCTTGTGGCGCAGCGCCGGCTCTGGCCGGGGCAGCGACACACAGACCTCCAGGTACGGCCGCATCGACTCCGGCGCCCCCGCCTCGTACGCGGGCAGCGCCGCCAGCAGCTCCAGCACCTCCGACAGCGGCGCCGCGTCCCTCGCGGGCACCCGCATCATGTCCGTGGTGCGAGGCACCGACAGCGGGCGCACCTGCGTCAGCGCCCCGTCCTCCACGTCCAGCACCAGCACCTGGTGCCGGTAGTGCGCCTCCGACAGTGACAGCGGCAGCGGAGAGCCGCTGTAGCGCACGCCCTCGCGACCGCCCACGCGCTGCGCCTTGTGCAGGTGCCCCAGCGCCGCGTACGCGACGTCCTCCGGGAACAGCTCCACCGGCAGCGCGTGCTGGTTGCCGCCAAGAATCTTCCGCTCGCTCAGCTCCGATAGCTCCGAGCCCGTCATGTAGCAATGGCCCATGGCCACCAGCGCCTGCCCGGACCGGCGCCGCCTGCGCGCCGCGTCCAGCACCTCCGCGTAAACGGAGCGCACCCCCTCCACCAGCCGGTCCCCTTCACTGTCCGGCACGGACGGCAGGTCCGAGGGCCGCAGGTACGGCACCGCCGCCACCCACGCGCCCACCTTCCCGCGCGCGTCGTGCACCGGCACCACCAGCCGCTCCATCTCCAGCCCGCCCCGGTGGCGCGGCAGGCCGCCCACCACGCGCACGCCCAGGGCGTGGAACAGCGGATCCGGCGCGTCCAGGCGCGCGGCGGAGTCGTGGTTGCCGCCCACCACCACCACGTCCAGCTTCGGCAGCGTGCGCCGGGCACGCGCGATGAAGTGGTACCAGGCCGCCTGCGCCTCCGCGCTGGGGTTGGCCGTGTCGAAGATGTCCCCGGCCACCAGGAGCGCATCCACCTCCTGAGACTCCAGCGTGTCCAACAGCCACGTCAGGAACGCGGCGTGCTCCACTTCGCGTGAGACGTCATACAGCGTGTGGCCCAGGTGCCAGTCCGACGTGTGCAGCAGGCGCATCCGGCGTTCACCCTCCCTCGTGGCCCGGTGGCGGGTGCGGGCCGGGCAGCCTCCCCCGGTCCCATCCCCGACTCCAAGCGGCGAGCCCTCGCTCCCTTACCCGCCCCCTCTGACATTGTCGAAAAAGGGCGTCATTCCGCGCGCTTGCGTCCGTGGCCTGCCCGACGCGTCCCCTCCTCCCCACCCCACGCGCCACGGAGCCTTTCGCATGCGGCCGGGGCCCACCCGCCAGGGCACACCCGTGGCGTGGGGGCCCTGCGCCATGCGTGCACTCCACACACGCGTGCGCCACGGTCCGCGCGAGGCACACGGGATTCCACACGTTTGCGCTCGCGCGGCGTTCCTTCCGCA
Source organism: Corallococcus sp. CA054B (assembly GCF_003611625.1). Taxonomy (NCBI): domain Bacteria; kingdom Pseudomonadati; phylum Myxococcota; class Myxococcia; order Myxococcales; family Myxococcaceae; genus Corallococcus; species Corallococcus sp. CA054B. The sequence goes on along the minus strand of NZ_RAVY01000008.1, from coordinate 15,328 downwards.
GGTCCACGCACCCATGCCGCAAGCCTGCCCGCCGCGCGGAGGTGCATCCGCGATCGGATTGATGGTTCACGCGCCGCGAGGCCAGTGCACAATGCGCCGCCATGCTTTCCGGTGTCTTCTCCCCGCTCGGCATCCTCGCGTCCCTGCTCGTCCTGGGCGCCCTGGTCCTCGCCACGCTGTTCCAGCTCAAGCGCCGCCAGCGCGCCGCGTGGGAGGCGTTCGCGAAGGCGCACGGCCTCTCCATCGCGGAGCGGCGGATGGAGGTGCAGGGGCGCTATCAAGGGCGTCCGCTGCTGCTGGCCACGGGCAAGCGCGGCGCGAGCAACAAGAAGCGCCACACCGTGACGGTGCTGCGGCTGGACCTGGAGGGCGCGCTGCCCGCGGACCTGCTGCTGGAGCACGAGCGCCCCGAGGACAAGCTCCCCGGCGCAGCCACCCCGCGCGAGGAGACGATTGGCGACGCGGAGCTGGACGCGGCCTTCCAGGTGGAGGGGCTGGCCCCGGAAGCGCGCCCCATCATCCTGGAGCCGGGCGTGCGTCAGCGCCTCTTGGGCCTGAAGGGCCACCGCCGCGTGAGCATCAAGGGCGGCTGGCTCCAGGTGGAGCAGCGCGGTGTCCCCGCGAGCGCCGCCGCGCTGGAGGCGTTGATCCGCGCCCCTAACGACCTGGCCCGCGCCGTCTCCGAGGCCGCGCCCGCGCTGCCCGCGACGAACGCCGTGGAGGCTTCGCCGCATGCGGAGGCGGCACGGATGGACGAAGAGCTGCCCGGCTCCGAGCACGCCTGAGCCTTCGCGGCACCGGGTACGGCGTCAGGCCCGGCGACGCCGGGCGCGCAGCCCCAGCAGGCCCAGCCCCATCCACACCGCCGGAGCCAGCGCGTTGGTGCCGCAGCCGCAGCTCCAGGGGTCGATGATGTCGTCGCCCTCGTCTCCAATCTCGATGGGCCCACCATCCACCGCCGTTCCCGCGTCCGGACCGGGACCGTCGACGTACACCGTGACGGCCTCCGTCTCGACCTGGTGTCCCGCCGAGTCCGTCACGATGACCTGGAGGACATGGCCTCCAGGCGCGAGCCTCGTGAGGTCCCAGTCGCTCACGGAGTAGACGGGGCCCGGGCCCTTCTGCTCCACCAGAGGCTCACCATTCACCCGGAACAGCGCGCTCACGCACCCCACGTCGTCGGTGCACTCGCAGGAGAAGTCGGCAAGGGGCCCTGACAGCCGTTCGTCCTGGAGCGGAGCGAGGATGCGCGCCGTGGGGGGCTGATCCGTCCCCACGACGAGCCGGAAGGACAGCTCCGCATCGGGTGGCTGCCCATTGCTCGCCACCACCGCCACGTCCACCTCCCCCGGTTGAGCAGGCGTCCACGTGAGGTTGCCCAGCGCATCCACGCTCATCCCCGGAGGCGCGGTGCGCAGGGAATACGTCGGAGCAGGCCGTCCCCGCGCGTGCACGGCGAGCCGATAGGGAGCGCCCACCACGGCCCGGGTGACAGGCACGGTGGTGAAGACCGGAGCCAGGGGGTCCTGATCCGCTTCCGTCACGACGAAGGTGAGCGGCTCCAGGTCCGGTGCGGACACCGTGAAGGTGGCCGTGCCGTCCTCGTTGTCCGCGTCCTTCGCGGCCGCCAGCACCACCTCCTGGGGATCCCAGTTGCCCGGACCGAACGTGAGCACCGCGCCTTCCCGCACCGTGAGATCCGCGTCGCCGTCCGTCCGCCCCACCGTGACGGTGAGCACATCCTCCGGGCCGCCAGGCCACAGGTGGCCGGACAACGACACGTAGACGGACGCCGTGCCCCCCTCCACCACTCGCGGCGACGGCTCGGACAGCACCAGGCGCAAGGGGTCGGGGATTCCCGCCTCCGGCAAGGGGATGGGACGGGCCGGAGTCCTTGCCCATGCAGTGGAAGACAGACAGACCCCGAGCCAGCACAGGAGCAGGTGGCGCATGCCCCTGACGCTATCCCGTCCGTGAGCCTTCAGCCCACCCGCGCGAGCGCCTCCACGAACTGCTCACGCACGCGCGTGGCCAGCGCCGCCGAGTCCGGCCCGAACGTCTCCGGCGGCAAGGCCGGCATCACCTGCACCGTGACGGTGGCGCGAGGGCTCATCCACGGCCCGTCCCCATCCACCAGCTCCCGCGTGCCGCGCACCAGCACCGGCACCACCGGCACGTGCTCCTCCAGCGCCAGCTGGAACGCGCCGCGCTTGAAGGGCAGCAGCTCCCCGGGCGAGTACGTGCCCTCCGGGAAGATGAGCACCGGGATGCCCTTGCGGAGCCACCGGCGGCACGGGCCCAGCAGCTGCTCCATGGACGTGGAGCTGCCGCGCACGATGGGCACGTAGCCCAGCAGCGTCATCATCCAGCCCACCAGCGGCGTGCGGAACAGCGACGCCTTCGCCACGAACTTGTACGGCGTGAACAGCCCCATCACCGCCAGGATGTCCGCGAACGACTGGTGATTGACGACGTAGACGCACGGCCCCTGGGGCAACAGCTCCCGTCCCTCCACCCGCACGCGCCAGCCGGGGGACGCGTGCAGCCACAGCCCATAGCACCAGCGGCACACCAGCACGTGCAGCCACTGGCGGTTCGGGTCCAACGGGTACGCCACCACGAACAACACCGCGCCCAACGTGAAGAGGATGGGCGCGGTGACCAGGAACAGCGCGAAGAACCACAGCGAGACGACGTAGCGCATGCGAGAGAAGGAGCTTCCGTTCAGCGCGACGCCGGAGGCGTCCGGTCCGCCAGGAGTACCACGTTCCAGGCAGCCAGCTCACGCCGGCCCGGCCGCCCGCGCGCCCTCCGACAGAGCCCGAGGGAAGCCGACGGAGCGCCCGAGCGCCGGGGCAGGCAAGACGTCAGGCCCGCGTCATTCTCCTGCAATGCGCTTGCAGGGCCGCCAGATTAGCGCCTTAAGGTGCCCGGCGAACCCGGAGGGAGAACCGCATGGACGCGCAGGGAGTGCACATCGAAACCCATCCCCGTGAGGGCGAGCCGGTGTTCAGCGCGGGGCGCCCGGACCCCTGCACCCTGGTCCTCTTCGGTGCCACGGGCGACCTGGCCGAGCGCAAACTATTCCCCGCCCTCTTCGAGCTCGCCCGCGCTGGCCTGCTCCCCGAGAACTTCGCCATCGTCGCCTACAGCCGCTCCAAGCTGGAGGACGGCCCCTTCCGCGAGCACGTGGAGGAGGGCCTGAAGAAGTTCGCCCGCACGCAGCCCCTGGATGAAGCCGCGGTGAAGCGCTTCACGGAGAGCATCGAGACCGCCTCCGGCGGCTACGACGATCCGGAGGCCTTCAAGCGCCTGGGACAGAAGCTCCAGGACCTCGCGAAGCGCCGCAAGACGGACGGCAACCAGCTCTATTACATGGCCACGCCGGCCTCCACGTTCCCGCAGATCATCCAGAGCCTCTCCGGCGCGGGCCTGATCAAGCGAGAGGAGCAGCCCGGCCAGAAGCCCTGGCACCGGCTCATCATCGAGAAGCCCTTCGGCCACGACCTGGAGAGCGCGAAGGCCCTCAACAGGACGCTGGGCTCGGCGCTGGATGAGCAGCAGATCTTCCGCATCGACCACTACCTGGGCAAGGAGACGGTGCAGAACATCCTGGTGTTCCGCTTCGCCAACGCCATCTTCGAGCCGCTCTGGAACCGCCAGCACATCGACCACGTGGAAATCACGGCGGCCGAGGCCATTGGCGTGGAGGGCCGCGGCGGCTTCTACGACGAGACGGGCGTCATCCGGGACATGGTGCAGAACCACCTGCTCCAGGTGCTGGCCCTGTGTGCCATGGAGCCCCCGGTGTCCTTCGCCGCGGAGGACATCCGCGACGAGAAGAACAAGGTCTTCCGCGCGCTGCGCCCCGTTGAAGGCGGCGACGTGCCCCAGCACGTGGTGGTGGGCCAGTACGAGGGCTACCAGGACGAGAAGGGCGTGAAGAAGGGCTCGCGCACGCCCACGTACGTGGCGATGAAGATGAACATCGACTCGTGGCGCTGGCAGGGCGTGCCCTTCTACCTGCGCGCGGGCAAGAACTTGAAGAAGCGCCTGACGGAGGTGTCCATCCACTTCAAGACGGTGCCCCTCGGCCTGTTCAGCGGCGGCGGCGCCACGTGCCAGCGGCTGCAGCCCAACGTGCTCACGCTGCGCATCCAGCCGCACGAAGGCATCGCGCTGTCCTTCGAGTCCAAGATTCCCGGCGAGGACGTCAACATCGGCGGCGTCACCATGGACATGGACTACGCGGAGAGCTTCAAGAAGCCCGTGCCGGAGGCGTACGAGCGGCTGCTCCTGGACTGCATGCGCGGCAACGCCACCCTCTTCGCGCGCCAGGACAGCGTGGAGCAGGCGTGGGGCTACATCACGCCCATCCTCCAGGCGCTGGAGACGGACGCGGGCGGCACGGTCCACACCTACGCCAAGGGCAGCAAGGGCCCTGACGCCGCGGACGCGCTGCCCGCGAAGAACGGCCGGCGGTGGTCCACGCTATGAGCCAGCCCCTCATCGTTCCCTCCGAGCAGCTGACCCGCGAGGCCGCGGACTGGATGGCGCGCGAGCTGGAGAAGGCGCTCGCGACGAAGCCGCGCGTGAGCCTGGCCCTGTCCGGCGGCAACACGCCCAAGCCCGCGTACCGGATGCTCGCGGACCACAAGCTCCCCTGGGAGCGCGTGGACGTGTACTTCGTGGACGAGCGCTTCGTGCCGCCGGACCACAAGGACAGCAACTACCTGCTGGTGAAGCAGTCGCTGATTGAGCCGCTGAAGCTGCCGGACACGCAGGTGTTCCGCATGCAGGGCGAGCGCACGGACCGCGACGCCGCCGCGCGCGACTACGAGAAGACGCTGCCCGCGAAGCTGGACGTGGTGCTCATCGGCGTGGGCGAGGACGGCCACACCGCGAGCCTCATGCCCGGCCACCCCGCCCTGCAGGAGCGCACGCGGCGGGTGCTGGCGGTGGAGCAGAGCGCGAAGCCGCCGCCGTGGCGGATGACGCTGACCTTCCCCGTGCTCCAGGGCGCGGGCGCGGTGCTGGGGCTGGTGGCCGGCGAGGGCAAGCGGGACGCCATGCGGCGCATCCTCGCGGGCGATATGTCCCTGCCCGCGTCGCACGTGACGAACACGCAGTGGATGTTGGATCCCGCCGCCCACGGGTGAGGCGGCCCTCTGGAGGGAACGATGAGCGAACAGACGAAGCCGGCGCAGTTCGGCGTGGCGGGCATGGGCGTGATGGGCGCGAGCCTGGCCCTCAACATCGCGGACCACGGCTTCCGCGTCGCCGTGTGGGACCGCCACCCGGAGAAGCTCCAGCAGGTCCAGCAGGAGAACCCGAAGCAGGCCCTGCAGGGCTTCGCGGAGCTGGAGAAGTTCGTCGCCGGCCTGGAGCGCCCGCGCCGCATCCTCCTGATGATCACCGCGGGCGCCCCCGTGGACGAGATGATGGGCCGGCTGTTCCCGCTCTTGTCGCCCGGTGACGTCATCATGGACGCGGGCAACTCCTGGTACCTGGACACGCGCCGCCGCGAGGCCCTGTGCAAGGAGAAGGGCTTCCACTTCCTGGGCATCGGCGTGTCCGGCGGTGAGGAGGGCGCGCGCAACGGCCCGTCCATCATGCCCGGCGGTCCCAAGGACGCGTACGCGCTGGTGCAGCCCGTGCTGGAGGCCATCGCCGCGCGCAGCGAGGAAGGCCTGTGCGTCACCCACGTGGGCCCGGAGGGCGCGGGCCACTTCGTGAAGATGGTGCACAACGGCATCGAGTACGCGGACATGCAGCTGCTCGCGGAGACGTACGACGTGCTCCGCCGCGGCCTGGGCCTGGACGCCGCGACGCTGGCCGACCTGTTCTCCAAGTGGAACGAGGGCATCGCCGAGTCGTTCCTCCTGGAGACCACCATCAAGGTGCTGCGCAAGCGCGACCCGGAGACGGGCAAGCCGCTGGTGGACCTGGTGCTGGACAAGGCCGGCCAGAAGGGCACGGGCAAGTGGACGGTGCAGGTGGCGCTCGATTTGGGCGTGCCGGTGCCCTCCATCGCGTCCGCGCTGGACGCGCGCAACCTGTCCTCGCGCAAGGACGAGCGCGTGGCCGCGAGCAAGAAGCTCCACGGCCCTGACATCTCCCTGTCCTCGGAGGAGAAGAAGGAGCTGGCGCAGTGGGCGCATGACGCGCTCTACGCGGCGCGCGTGGTGACGTACGCGCAGGGCATGCGGCTCATCCAGGCGGCGTCGGACGAGTACAAGTGGGGCGTGTCGCTGGCGGAGATGGCGCGCATCTGGCGGGGCGGCTGCATCATCCGCGCGAAGCTGCTCACCCCGCTGCGCGAGTCCTTCCAGCAGCAGCCCACGCTGCCCAACCTGATGGTGTCCGAAGCCTTCTCGCCCGTGCTGGACAAGCTGGCCCCGGCGTGGCGCAAGTTCGTGGGCGTCGCGACGAAGGCGGGCATCCCCGTGCCGGTGTTCAGCAGCAGCCTCGCGTACCTGGACAGCTACCGCAGCCCGGAGCTGCCGCAGAACCTCACCCAGGCCCAGCGCGACGCGTTCGGCGCGCACACCTACCAGCGCCGGGACAAGCCCGACGCCGGCTTCGTGCACACGGACTGGCTGAAGTAGTCCCCTGCCCTGCGCGCCGCCCTACTTCTTCTGGGTGGCGCGCAGCTCGGCGCGGCGGATCTTCCCGCTCACCGTCTTGGGCAGCTCCGTGACGAACTCAATCTCGCGCGGGTACTTGTAGGGCGCCGTGGTCTTCTTCACGAAGTCCTGCAGCTCCTGCGCGAGCTGGGGTGACGGCGTGTGGCCCGGCGTGAGCAGCACGTACGCCTTGATGCGGTGGCCCAGCTTGTCGTCCGGCACGCCGATGACGGCGGACTCGGCCACCGCCGGGTGCTCAATCAGCGCGGACTCCACCTCGAAGGGGCCCACGCGGTAGCCGGACGTCTTGATGACGTCGTCCGAGCGCCCCACGAACCACAGGTAGCCGTCCGCGTCGCGCACCGCGCGGTCGCCGGTGACGTACCAGTCCCCCCGGCTGCTGGCGGCGTTGGCCGCGTCGTCGTTGAGGTAGCCCGCGAACAGGCCCACCGGCCGCTCCGGCTTCACGCGCACGGCGATGTCGCCCTCCTGCCCGTCCGCCACTTCATTGCCGTGCTCGTCGATGACGGCCACGGTGAAGCCCGGGGACGGCCTGCCCATGGAGCCCACGCGCGGTTCCATCCCAGGGAAGATGCCCACGATGACCACCGTCTCCGTCTGGCCGTAGCCCTCGCGGATGTGCAGCCCGGTGGCCTCCTTCCACGTCTGGATGACCTCCGGGTTGAGCGGCTCACCCGCGCTCAGCGAGTGGCGCAGCGAGGACAGGTCCACCGCCTTCAGGTCCTGGAGCACCAGCGCGCGCCACGCGGTGGGCGGCGCGCAGAAGGTGGTGACCTTCTCCCGCTCCAGCACCTTCAGGAAGCCCACGGGGTCGAACCGGCCGCGGAAGTCGTAGACGACGTTGCACGCGCCCACGCTCCACGGACCGAAGAGCTTGCCCCACGCGCACTTCGCCCAGCCGGTGTCGCTGAGCGTGAGGTGCCGGTCCTCCGGCTTCAAGTCCAACCAGTAGCGGCCGGTGATGAGGTGTCCCTGGCCGTAGCTGGACTGGGTGTGCAGCACCATCTTCGGCATGCCGGTGGTGCCGGACGTGAAGTAGATGAGCAGCGGATCATCCGCCTTCGTGGGCGGGAACGCCGTCGCCTGGGATTCTGACAGCGCTTCCGATGTGTATCGCGTCCACGGAGAAGGCGCGTCGCCGGTGGACACCCACGTCGTCACGCCGGGGGCCTGGCCCTGCACGCCCTCGAAGCGGTCCAGGCAGCTGCCGTCGGTGAGGACGGCCTTCGCGCCGGAGACCTCCAGCCGGTAGCGGATGTCCTTGGCCGTGAGCATGGGCGTGCCGGGCATGAAGACGATGCCCGCGCGGATGCAGCCCAGCACCAGGAACCACCACTCCGGCACGCGCGGCATCAGGATGAAGACCCGGTCGCCGCGCTTCAGGCCCAGCCCGGTGAGGAAGCGCGCCGCGTGCAGCGAGCGCTCCTTCAGGTCCTGGAAGGTGAAGCGCTGGGAGCGCCCGGACTCGTCGGACCACTGGAGCGCGGGGGCCTGGGGCCGCTCGGCCGCGTGCCGGTCGATGACGTCCGTGGCGAAGTTGAAGTGCGCCGGCCGCTCCCACCGGAAGTCACGGTAGGTGGACGCGTAGTCGGCGGATGAAGACTCGGGCATGGACGGCTCCTGGAGTGTTCCGACAACCCCAGCAGCCTGTCACGTCATCCCGAGGAACGAGTCACGCACCCCGCGCGAAAGCGCCCGGTGGTGGACGCTCGTGACGCGCGGGGGAATCCAGGGTGCTTCAGCGAGCGGCGGCGCGCAGCTCTTCCGCCAGCTTGCGCGCTTCGTCGCTCCAGCCCGGCTCGCCCAGCGCGGCCACCTGGTCGAAGTCGCGCGCGGCGCGGGCTTCCTGGTGCAGGGCGCGCAGCGCGAGGCCGCGGTTCCACAGCGCCTGAGGGTTGCGCGGATCCGCGCGCACCACGGGGTCCAACAGCGCCAGCGCGTCCTGGTAGCGGCCGTCCTGCAGCGCCACCACCGCCAGGTCGCTGTCGCGCGCCAGCGACGCGGGCTCGCGCGCCAGCACCGCCTGCGCCTGCTGCCACTGGCCGTGCAGCACGTAGGCCGCGACGATGCCGCGGAAGTCCTTGCGCTCCTCCATCTCCGCCAGCGGACGCAGCGGCAGGGTGCCCTTTCCGGCCTCCACGCCGTCCGCGCCACCGCGCATGGGGCTGTAGCGGCGCCACTGGTCCGCGCGCGGATCAGACAGGCGGGCCTCCAGCTCGCGGGTGGTCTGGTTCTCCAGGAAGACGATCGCCGGCACGTCCGTGGCGGGCATCATGCGCGGCACGAAGACGGCGCAGAGGCTGGCGGCCATGGCCAGCGGCGCCACCACGCGCGCGTTCTTGCGCACCCACGCGCCCAGCGACACCACGTTGCCCTCCGGCTTCGCGGCCGGCGCTTCCGCCACGCCCGTACCCAGGGCCCGCGCCGCCAGCAGCTCCAGCTGGAGCAGATCCCTGAGGCCGCCCTCGCAGGCGGCACAGCGCGGCAGGTGGTTCCGGAAGCCTTCGGCGTCGGACTCGGACAGTTCGCCGTCCATGAAGAGATGCAACCGGGTGCAATGCGCGTTCATGACTGGACCCCCCGCTCCCGGGCCACTGCCACGCTCGGGAGGAGCAGTTCCCTCAGGTCCCGGCGCGCCAGCGTCAGCCAGCTGCCCACGGTTCCCACGGGAACGTTGAAATGTTCAGCGATGGCCTGATAGCGGCGGCCTTCCGCGTGAAGCCTGTACGCGTCCCGCAGGTGCGGCTTGAGCTGCTCGATGGCCGCCTGGAACGCTTCGTTGCCCACCAGCTCCCAGTTCTCCTGGTCGCCATCCCCCGTCACCGGCAGGTCCTGCACCAGCGCCAGGTGCGGCAGCCCCCGGCTCTCCGTGCGCTGCCGGCGGCAGTGGTCCAGGAACCGGTTGGTCATGGTCGTGCACAGCCACGCCGCGCACGCCGCTTCCGTCCGGTCCTTCAGATGGCCAAACTCCGGCAACGCCCGCTCGAAGGCCTCCTGGACCAGGTCTTCCGGGTCCAGGGCGCCGCGAGCGCACAACCGCCGCGCCACCGCCAGCAGGCTGGGTCGGTGTCGCTGGATGAACGCCTCGAAGTGGCGCTTTTCCCGGTTGAAGAGATTGGCCATGACCCAAGGCCCCGAAGTGACTGGTGGGCTTTCCTGACTAAAGACGCCGAGCGGTTCGTTTCTTGAGAGAAAAATGCCCGGAAGGGCAGACAGGCCTGCCCGGCAGGAGGCTCAGCGAGCCCCGTCCCCCCCTCCATCAGGGGGGGCACCGACGGCGGCGGCAGCGGGCGGCGGCGGCGCGGGCCGCGCTCGCTGCAGGTGGGGTACGAGTTCTTCACATGCGGGGCGCTGGTGTCCGGTTCGAAGGCACCGGGGGAAACGGACGACACGTCTCCGGAGGTCATGGATCTTTTCTCCTGCTACGAGGGGAGTCCTGCGTAAACCGAGGCTGGGTGGATTGGGACTTTGGGCCGTCCATAACATGGACGGCCCTCCCGGCAGCAGGGGCCCCCCGGCCCCTGCCTCCAAGGATTTCAAGGAGTTCCGAATGAACGAAGACACGTCCCAGCTGCGCCCCGAGTGGCGACAGTGGCTGGCGGAGAACCTGGCGCTGGGGGTCACGGAGGAAGACGTACAGAAGGTGCTGGTGTCGTCCGGTGTGGACCCCGCGGTGGCCCGGGCGGAGGTGGCGGCGGTGGGCGCCCATCCGTACTTCCGGGCCTGCCGGCAGGTGGCCCGGCACTTCGGCTGGATGGAGTCGCTGATGGACGTCTACAGCGCGCTGCGGGCGCAGGACGGGGGCCGCGAGCTGGAGGTGCGCCACGGGGTGAGCCCCGAGGAGTTCTTCCAGCGCTACTACTTCGGTCACCGGCCGGTGGTGCTGCGCGGGATGATGGCGGACTGGCCGGCGCTCCAGCGCTGGTCGCTCACGTACTTCCGCGAGCGGCTGGGGAGCGTGGAGGTGGAGGTGATGGTGGGCCGCGACGCGGATCCGGAGCACGCGGCCTTCCAGGACCGGCACCGCTCGCGGATGCCGTTCTCCGACTTCCTCACCCTGCTGGAGACGGGGACGCGGACGAACGACTACTACATGGTGCCGCGCAACGAGAACTGGCGCGAGGGCGGGCTGTCGCCGCTGCGCGAGGACCTGCGGGCCCCGGCGGGCATCATCGAACCGGACCTGCGCGAGGACATGCTGACGCTGCTGCTGGGGCCGGCGGGCACCATCACCCCGCTGCACCACGACAACATGAACATCCTGTTGGGCCAGGTGCTGGGCCGCAAGCACGTGCGGCTGGTGCCGTCCTTCGAGCGCCACCGGGTGTACCCGCACCGGGGCACCTTCAGCCACGTGAACGCGGACGCGCCGGACCTGACCCTGCATCCGCTCTACGCGGAGGCCACCGTGCTGGAGGCGGTGCTGGAGCCGGGGGACATGGTGTTCCTGCCCGTGGGCTGGTGGCACTGGGTGAAGGCGCTGGACGTGAGCGCCAGCGTCACCTTCCACCACTTCCGTGTTCCCGGCGGCAACACGCATCTGGAGCCCCCTCTCTGACCTTCGCGCCGGGTCACTCGGCGTTTTCGACCAGCAGCACGGCACGCGTCCACCCGGCCCGGGCGTCGCGGGACAGCCACGCCTGGCGCTCGTCGCGCAGCGCGATGGCGGCGGGGACGCCCGAGTGGATGCGCCGGCGCACACCGTCGAAGAAGCGGCCCGCCGCGTCCGGGATGTCCACGGTGGAGGCCAGCACCGCTCTCGCGCCCGAATCAATGAAGGCCGCCGGCAGGCTGAAGGGCTCCGTGCTCTGCAGGGCCGTGGTGCGGCCCGCGCTGCACGCGGCCAGGAAGACGGTGGGCGCGCCGGTGAGCCGGTGCTCCCGCACCACGTCCGCGGTGAGCGCGTAGCGGCCGTTGACCTCTGGGGACAGCACCACCAGCGACGCGCCGGAGAGCGTGCGGTCGGTGATGCCGTGGGCGTGGATTTCAATCTCCGTGGCGTCCGCCATGCGCGCCAGCACGCGCGAGGGCGTGGCGTCCGAACCGGACAGCACGTCCGGCGGAGCGCTGCCGGGCTCCGCGTCCGGCGTCCACGTGGGCAGCCGGGGCAGCTGCAGCAGCGACGGCGTCTCCACGCCGGCCACCACCAGGCGGCGGGTGGCCGCGGGGGCCGGGCGGGGACCGCTGACGCGGCCCAAGCGGAAGCTCCACGCCAGCTCCGCCGGCAGCAGGTCCGTGCGCCCGAAGATGGGGGCCCACGCGAGCACGTCCACGCGCTCGCAGCTGGCGAGCGTCTGGCGCAGGGCGTCCGGCACCAGCCGGGACGAGTCCGCGTGGGCGAACGCCACCTTGCGCGAGGCATCGTAGTGGCCCTTCACCTCGCCCTTGGGCCCCAGCGCGACCAGCACGGTGCGCTCCGCGTGGACGCTGGCGGCCAGCGCGCACCGGGTGGGCACGGGCGTGCCCAGCTGGGCGGCCATCAGCGTCACCACCTTGGGGAACTCACCGGCGCGGCCCGCGTCCGTCGCCAGCGACGAATAGGCGAGCGCCCACGACTCGCGCGCCAGGGCGTCCCCGCGCGGCAGCGCGTCCGCCCGGGTGATGGTGTCGCGCAGGAACGCCTCGCCCCGGCTCCGGTCCTGATCCAGGAGGAAGCGGCCCTCCAGGTAGCGTTCGTAGACCTGGTCGCTCTTCGTGACGACCGGGCCCGCCAGCATCTTCGTGGAGATGGCCCGCATCCACGCGGCGTCCCCGGAGCCGGAGTTCGTGCGCGCCAGCTCCGCGAGCGTCGCGCCGAACATCGGCTCCATCGGGTTGTCGGAGCAGGCGGCGGCCAGGTCCAGCTCGCGCCGGGCGGCCTCTGGCCGCAGGTCCTGGTAGTGCAGGTGCGCCAGCTGCACGTGGGGCCAGTAGCAGCTGACCGAGGCCCCGCGGGCCATCCACTCCTCCAGGTACGCGCGGGCGCTGCCCAGGTCGTTGCGGGAGCGCGCCACGTGGCTGAGGATCTCCAGGGCGTTGAGCTCCAGGTCCCACTCGCGCAGCTGCCGGGCGCCCGCCCACAGCTGCTTCGCGTGCTGCTCGGCCTCGGAGACGCGCTGCATGTCGCCGTAGAACATGGCCAGCCGCCGCTCCAGATCCAGGCAGCGCACCGACACCGTCGTCTCACGGCAGCGCTGGAGCGCGCCGAAGTAGCGCTGCTCGGCCTTCCACCACGCGCCCTCCAGTATCTCCTTGCGCGCCTGGTCCCGCTCCGCGATGTCCGCGAACCAGGGGTCGTTCGTCTTCTGGATGCGCGCGAGCGTGTCCTGGAGGTCCCGCGTGGCGTTGCTGCGGCCGCGCAGCAGGGCGCCCAGGTAGATGTCGTCGTCGCCGGACAGCCGCGCCCGGTCCAGGAGCGCATCCGGGACCCCGTGGCCCGCCCGCAGGGACTGCGCGTACTGCCGCGCCAGCGTGCTCCGGCGGGAGAAGTCGCGCTTCGCCACGCGCTGCACGTAGTCCGTGAGCACGCTGCCGCCATGCAGCCGGTCCAGCTCCTTCGCCAGCGGCAGCAGCGCCTGCGCGCGCTCCTTCGACTCCGCGGCGCGCACCACGTCATAGAAGATGCCGCGCACGGTGCCGGGCATCTGCCGGGCCGCGTCCATGGGCAGGGGCGCCTTGGGGTCCTCCATCAGGGCCAGGGTCGCGTCGCGCGCGGCCTTCCACTGGCGCTGGCGCTCCAGCGTCGCCTCGCGCAGGGCCAGCGCCTGGGCGTGGGCCTCGCGCCCCCAGCCCTGCTCATTGCGCTTCGCCACCTCTTCGAAGAGCGCCGACGCGCGCAGCGTCAGCCCCATCTCCCGGAACACCAGCGCGCGGTTCCACTGCGCCTGCGTGAGGTTCGGCTTCGCGGCGAGCGCGCCGTCCAGGAGGCGCAGCGCGCGCTCATGGTCCCCCCTCGCGAGCGCCACCGCCGCCAGGTCGCTGTCGCGCTCCGGCGAGCCCGGCGTGCGCTCCAGGAAGGAGGCCGCCTGGTTCCACTCGCCCTCCAGGGCATACGCCGCCGCGATGCCGCCCCAGTCCTGCTGGGCCTCCATTCGGGCGAGCGGGCCCAGGGGCATGGGCTCGGCGGGCACCGGGCAGCCGCCCGCGGGGGCGCGTGAGCGGTAGCGGTCCGCTTCCGGGTGCGTGAGGCGGGCCTCGATACGGGCCGCCGCCCGGCGATCCGTCCAGAAGGTGTCAGGAAGGGCCTGCGGCTGCGCCCGGGGCTTCAGGGCCGCGACGCCAGCAGCCAGGAGGGGGATGGCCAGTGCCAGCGCCCAGAGACTCATCTTCGCCGGCTTCACCATGCGGTCCCCTCGGGCGTCTCCCCCCTGCCGCCCCTCCGGGCCGTTCTACACCAACCTCCGACGAACGCCGACCTGGCTCCGTCCCCTGCCTCCAGGCGTTCCATGACGCGGTGGGCAGCAAGGCGGTGGGAGAACAGGCGCATCGGATGTTTGGGGTGACACACGCACCAATAGACGGGCTGCTCCGCCGATCTTGAAAAAAGGCCCACTTCCCACGTCCGATGCGACAGGGAGACAGGGCGCCGGGCCGTCAGGTTGTTGAGGGGATGACGCCCGGGGGCTCGGCTGCACGGCTGCTCTCGACGGATGGTTTGAGCGCCCGCATCCGCCCGGAATCACGCACTTCGGCATGCCTGGGGAAGTGACGGGCGGCAGGGCCTTGTCCCCCTCATGCCCCACCAGGCGACCCGCCGGGCGCGCGTCTGGCAGGGGGTTGGCAGGCGGGATGGGGCGGGAAGGCTTTTTTCCCGCCGCGTGTCCCCTTGGCCCAACCCGGACCGAAAGGACCCCTGTTTGAAGCGACTCCTTCAGCTCGTTGCCGCGGCCTCCCTGATGCCCGCCCTGTCTTTCGCTGGCGTCATCTGGAAGGGCGACTTCGAGACCGGCAACACGTCCCAGTGGACGCGCCAACAGGCCGTTGCCAACAGCCGCTTGCAGGTCGTGACAGATGTGGTGCGTGACGGCAGGTACGCCCTCAAGGCCACGGTGAAGCAGGGCGACAATCCCATCAACGCCAGTGGCAACCGCAACGAGCTGCTCTACCTGACCCACGAGACGCAGGGGAAGGAGTACTACTACAAGTGGAGCACGCTCTTCCCCTCGAACTACCCGGTGCATGACTCGTGGCAGGTCATCACCCAGTGGCACCAGGAGAGCTGCTGTGGCTCACCGCCGCTGGAGTTCTTCGTGCGCGGGGACAAGATCAACCTGCGCGTGGGCGGCAACACCACGCCCGTGCTGTGGCAGACCTCCATCAACAAGGGCAACTGGCACGACTTCGTGCTGCACGTGAAGTGGTCCTCGGACAAGAAGGTCGGCTTCGTGGAGCTGTGGCACAACGGCGAGCACGTGCTGCCGAAGACCTACGGCGCCAACCAGTTCGGCAAGGAGCTGAACTACCTGAAGATGGGTCTGTACCGCGACGCCGCCATCAAGCCCGAAGGCGCCATCTACCACGACGGCTTCACCATGGGGACGACGCTCGAGGACGTGATGCCTCCCGCGCCCGCGCCGGTGGAGCCCGCGCCCGCGCCCACGCCCGTGCCGGATGACACGAACATCCCCGCGGAGGACCCGACGGTGGAGGCCCCGGTGGCGGAGACGCCGCAGCTGCCCACCACCCCGCTGCCCACCGTGGGC
>NZ_RAVY01000089.1:0-37194 GCF_003611625.1 Corallococcus sp. CA054B | reverse complement strand
GGGTGGGGCGAGGCGGGCGTGCTCGAGGCACATGCGCCCGGCGAGCTGGCGGCGGTGCTGGGCGCGCTCGGACACGACAGCGTGCGGTGGCTGGGCGCGGTGTCTCCTCGGTTGCCGGGCCCCTGGTTCGGCGGCATGCGCTTCAGTCCCACGCAGCCGGTGGATGGCGAGTGGCGCTCGCATGGGCTGGCGCGCTGGACGCTGCCGGAGGTGCTGGTGTGGCGCGAGGGCAGCGCGCTGGCGGTCGCGGTCTTCGCGCCGGAGGGGCCGGGCGCGGAGGACGTGGTGCGCTCGCGGCTGGAGCGCGTGCGAGCGTCCTTCCCTCCGTCCTACCGCCATCCGGTGGGCGCGCCGGTCGCGCTGCGCACGGCTTCGTCGCGGCCGGACTTCGAGGCGCTGGTGGACCGCGCGGTGGAGGCCATTGGCGCGGGCCAGCTGCACAAGGTGGTGCTGGCGCGGGCGCTGGAGGCGGAGGGGCCGGAGCCCTTCGACGTGGTGGACGTGCTGGCGCGGCTGCGCGAGCAGAACCCGCGATGCGCGACGTTCCTCTTCCGCGCGCCGGACGGCACGGGCTTCCTGGGCGCGACGCCGGAGACGCTGTGCCGGGTGGATGGGCGCAAGTTGGAGACGGAAGCGCTCGCGGGGTCCGCGGCGCCGGGCGGCGCGGATGCGCTGGACGCGAGCGACAAGGATCGGCGCGAGCATGAAGCGGTGGTTCGCTACATCCTCCAGGCGCTGACGCCGGTGGCGGCGAGCGTGTCCGCGGACGCGCAGCCGTCGGTGCTCGCGCTGAAGAACGTGGTGCACCTGCGCACGGGCATCCGCGCGGAGCTGGCGGACGGCGTGGACACCGCGAAGGTCGTCACGGCGCTGCACCCCACGCCCGCGGTGGGCGGCACGCCGCGCGAGCGCGCGCTGTCGTTCCTGGTGGAGCACGAGTCGCTGGACCGGGGTTGGTACGCGGGACCGGTGGGCTGGGTGGGCCCCGGGCGTGCGCACCTGGTGGTGGCGTTGCGCTCGGCGCTGGTGCGCGGGGCGAAGGCCCGGCTCTTCGTGGGCGCGGGCATCGTCGCGGGCTCCAGCGCGGAGTCCGAGTGGCGGGAGACGGAGATGAAGAGTCTGGCGATGTTGCGCGCGTTGGGGGGCCGGTGATGTCTCTGGACGCCAACCTCAACGTGCTGTGGTCGCGAGCGCTCCTGGAGGAGCTGGTGCGGGGCGGCGTGCGGCACGCGGTGGTGTGTCCGGGCTCGCGCTCGTCCGCGCTGGCGCTCGCCTGCGCGCACACTCCGGGTCTGCGCGCCTGGTCCGTCATCGACGAGCGGAGCGCGGGCTTCTTCGCGCTGGGCATGGCGAAGCAGTCGCGTCAGCCGGTGGTGCTGGTCGCGACGAGTGGCTCCGCGGGCGCGCACTTCTTCCCGGCCGTCATCGAAGCGGCCATGGCCCAGGTGCCGCTGATCATCCTCACGGCGGACCGGCCGCTGGAGCTGCAGGGCTGGGGCGCGCCGCAGACGGTGCCCCAGGCGCGCTTCTACGGTGACTTCGCGAGGATGTTCGCGGACATGGGCATGCCCGAGGCGAGCAGCCCCGCCATCGCGCACCTGCGGGCCACGGCCGCCCGCGCGGTGAGCACCGCGTGCCGCGCCCCCAGAGGCGCCGTGCAGCTCAACGTGCCGTTCCGCGAACCGCTGGCGCCCATCGCGCAGGACTTCGGCGCGGAGAAGCTGACGGCGCTCGCGAGGGAAGGGCGGACGGACGCGCCCCTCACCCGCATCGCGCAGGCGTCGCGGGCTCCGGACGCGGCGGCGTTGGAGGAAGTGCGTACGCGCATCGCCGCCACCGAGCGCGGCGTCATCGTGTGCGGCCCCCGCGACGAGGACGACGGCTTCGCGGAGGCCATCACCGCGCTGAGCCTGGCCACGGGCTACCCGGTGCTCGCCGAGGCCACGTCGCAGGCGCGCTATGGAGGCGGCCCGCTGACGGTGTCGCTCTACGACGCGCTCCTGCGCCATGAGCCGTTCACGCGCGGCCACACGCCGGAGCTGGTGCTGCGCTTCGGCGGAGGCCTGACGCCCAAGTCGCCGCAGCAGTGGCTGGACGCCTCCGGCGCGGACATCACCGTCTTCAGCGACGAGGGCGCGCTGTACGACCCGGCGCACCAGGCCACGCGGGTGCTGGAGGGCAACGCGGTGCTCGCGTGCCGTGCGCTGACGGAAGGGCTGTCGCGAGGCCCCGGCCGCTGGGCGCAGGACTTCGTCAACGCGGAGCGGGTTGCGCGCAACGCGCTGGAGACGGCGATTGCAGAACAGCCCGGCGTGCTGACCGAGCCCCGGCTGGCGCGCGAGGTGGTGGCGGCGCTGCCGGCGAACGCGCTCTTCTTCGTGTCCAGCAGCATGCCCATCCGCGCGGTGGACGCGTTCGCCCATGGTGGCGGCGTGCCGCTGCGTGTGCTGGCGAACCGCGGGGCCAACGGCATCGACGGCATCGTGTCCAGCGCGGCGGGCATGGCTGCGGCGGCGGGACGGCCCGCGGTGCTCCTGTCCGGCGACCTGGCGCTCCTGCATGACGTGGGCGGGCTCGTCTCCGCGGCGCGGGCGCGCGTGCCCCTGACGATCGTGGTGGTGAACAACGACGGCGGCGGCATCTTCTCCTTCCTGCCGCTGGCGCAGGTGGCGAAGCCGGACGAGTTCGAGGCCCTCTTCGGCACGCCGCACGGCGTGGACCTGTCGCACGCGGCGGCGCTCGCGGGGGCTCGCTTCGAGCGGCCCACGACGCCCGCGGCCCTGCGCGCGGCGGTGCGCACCGGGCTGGAGGGCGGACTCCACCTGGTGGAGGTCCTGGTGGACCGGGCGACCAACGTGGATGCGCACCGACACCTCTTCGCGCGGATGACCGCCGCACTGGGAGAAGGACCATGGGCGTGACGCTCGCTTATGACATCTGGGGCGATGGCCCCCATACGCTCCTGGCGCTGCACGGCTTCACCGGCAGCGGCGCTTCGTTCGAGCACCTGCGTCCGCTGCTCGGCCGCTCCGTGCGCATGGTGGCGGTGGACCTGCCCGGCCACGGCCGCACGCCGCTGCCGGAGAGGGTGGGGCGCGACGGGTTCCTGGAGACGGTGGACGCCGTGGTCCAGCTGGCGCGCGAGCTGGGCGGCCACGTGGATCTGCTCGGCTATTCGCAGGGCGCGCGGGTCGCGCTGGGCGCCGCGGTGCGCGCGCCGGAGTGCTTCGGCCGGCTGATCATGGAGAGCGGCTCCCCCGGGCTGCACCGTCGCCAGGAGCGCTCCGAGCGGCGCGAGGCCGACGCGAAGCTCGTGGACTTCATCCGCACGAAGGGCGTGGACGCCTTCGTGGAGCGGTGGGAGGCGCTGCCCCTCTTCGACGGACTGCGCCGCCTGCCTGAGCCGGAGCAGGCCGCGCTGCGCGAGCGCCGCAAGGCATGCACGGCGGATGGCCTGGCCGGAGCGTTGGAGACCCTGGGCCTGGGCGTGCAGCCGGACTACTGGCCGGAGCTGCACCGCCAGCGGCTGCCCACGCTGCTGCTCACCGGTGAGCAGGACGTGAAGTTCACGAACCTGGCGAGGCGCATGGCGGCGGAGCTGCCGGTGGTGTGGCGCCACGCCTTCGCGGGGGTCACCCACGCCCCGCACCTGGAGGCGCCGGAGGAGTACGTGCGCGAAGTGCTCTCGTTCCTCCAGACGCCCTGGTACGAAGCGCCGCAGTTCGAACACGCCATCCTGGCGCGCGAGGCGACCCACTCGTGACAACCCTGGTGAGCACTCCTCCCGATGCGGCGCGTCCCCGGCCCACGCTGAAGACGTGGCTGATGGCCGTGCGTCCGAAGACGCTGACGGCGGGCGCGGTGCCGGTGCTGGTGGGCACGGCGCTCGCGTACAGCAACGGCGTGGGGCGCCTGTTGCCCGCGCTCGCGGCGCTCGTGGGCGCGGTGCTGATCCAGATCGGCACCAACTTCATCAACGACTTCTACGACTACAAGAAGGGCGCGGACACCGAGGAGCGCCTGGGGCCCAAGCGCGTGACGCAGAGCGGGCTCATCGCGCCGGGCACGGTGCTGCTGGGGGGCCTCGGGTGCTTCGCGCTGGCGACGCTGGTGGGCCTGTACCTGGTGGCGGTGGGCGGCTGGCCCATCGTGGCCATCGGGGTGGCCTCGCTGCTGTGCGGCTACGCGTACACGGGAGGCCCGTTTCCGCTGGCCTACCTCGGCCTGGGCGACCTGTTCGTGCTCATCTTCTTCGGCATCGTCGCGGTGACGGGCACGTACTACGTGCAGGCCGGCGTCGTGAGCCCGGCGGCCTGGTGGGCGTCGGTGCCGGTGGGCGCCATCGGCACGTGCCTCATCGTGGTGAACAACCAGCGTGACGCGAGCACGGACGTGAAGGCCGGCAAGCGCACGATGGCGGTGCGCTTCGGCCAGGGCTTCGGCAGGGCTGAGTACGTGCTGCTGCTGGTGGCCTCCTACGTCACGCCGTTCGTGCTGTTCGCCAGGGGCTACGCGAGCGCCTGGGTCTTCCTTCCGCTCCTGAGCCTGCCGCTGGTGGTGCCGCCGCTGAAGCTGATGTTGAAGTCCGAGGGCGCGGCGCTCAACCCCGCGCTGGGCGGGACGGCGAAGCTGCAGATGGTGTTCGGGCTGCTGTTCGCGGTCGGGCTGTACCTGCGCTGAAGGAGCGTCATGCGCATCATCGAAGCGACGCTCACCCCGCTGCACCTCACGCTGGCCAACCCCCTGAAGACGGCGAGGGGCACCTACGCCACGCGCGACGGGTTCCTCGTGCGGCTGCGCGACGAGGAGGGCCGCATAGGGCAGGGTGAATCCATGCCGCTGCCCGAGTTCGGCACGGAGTCCCTGGCCATCACCCACACGGTGCTGCGCGGGTGGCTGAGCTCCCTCAAGGGGCAGACGCTGGAGGACAGCATCGAGGGCGTCGAGGCCACGCTCGTCCCGTCCGCCAGCGAAGAGGTTCGCCAGCGCGGCGCGCGGATCCGCGGCATCGACCCGGAGGAGCCCGTCCCCGCCGCGCAGCACGGCCTGGAGCTGGCGCTGTTGGATCTGGTGGCCCAGCGCAAGGGCATCCCCCTGTGCTGGCTGCTCGCGGAGGAGGCGCGGCAGGAGGTCCTGGTGAACGCGCTGCTGGGCGCGGAGGAACCGGAGGCCCTGGCCCAGGAAGCGCGAGCGGCGGTGGAGGAGGGCTATCAGACGCTGAAGGTGAAGGTCGCGGGCCGCTCGCTGGACGCGGACGAAGCCCGGGTCCGGGCCGTGCGCGAAGCGGTGGGTCCCCGCGTGCGCCTGCGGCTGGACGCGAACGGCGGCTGGACGGAGCCCGAAGCCAACCGCGCCCTGGATCGGCTGGGCTGGTACGACCTGGAGCTGGTGGAGCAGCCCACGCCGCCGGAGGATCTGCAGGCGCTGTGGCGGGTGCAGCGCCGCGCCCCGTGCATCATCGCCGCGGACGAGACGCTCGCCACGCCCGCGGCGGTGCGCACGCTCCTCACGATGGACCTGGGCGGCGGACCGGCGGTGGGCGCGGTGGTGATCAAGCCGATGGTGCTCGGCGGGCTGCTGCCCTCCATGGTGGTGGCGCTGCGAGCGGCCCGCCTGGGCATGCACGCGTACGTCACCAGCTCCATCGACGGCGTGGTGGCCCGAGCGGGCGCCGCGCATCTGGCCTCCGCGCTGCCGTCAGGAGACCTGGCTTCCGGCCTCGCCGTGGGGCGGCTCTTCGCGGACGAGCCGAAGGATCATCCGTATCAACCCATGCGGGGACTCGTACGGCTGCGCGACCTGCCTGGGCTGGGACTGAGCCCGGACCTCATTGGGGACCGCTAAGCCGTGAGCCGCGGCCGTTCTACTCACGGAGCTGCCTGGCCATGATCTACGACTGCCCCATCCGCGAAGGCGCGCGGCTGCGTCCCCATGCGGAAGCGCTGCGCTTCGCGGGACAGACCTGGACCTTCCGCGCGCTGGACGAAGAGGTGACGCGCTGGACGGGGGCCCTGGCCGCGCGAGGCGTGGACCAGGGGCAACGCGTGGCCCTGCTGTCCACGAGCCACCCGGCGGTGACCTTCCTCTTCTGGGCGCTGGGCCGCCTGGGCGCGATATTCGCGCCGCTCAACGCCCGGCTCACCCCGGCGGAACTGCGCCCCCTGCTGGAAGATGTCGAGCCCCGGCTCACGCTGGCACTAGGAGGCCTGCGCGACCGGCTCCCGGAAGCAGTGGTCCTGGAGTCCGTCCCCGACGGTGTGACGGCCAGCTCCGTGCCCGAGCGCGCATGGGACGCGGACACGGCCCGGGTCATCCTCTTCACCAGCGGGACGACGGGGCGTTCCAAGGGCGTCGTGCTCACGGAAGGCGCCTTCCGCGCCTCATGCCGCGCCTCCGCGGCGAACCTGGGTGAGCACCCCGCACCGCGCTGGCTGGGCACGCTGCCCTTGTTCCACGTTGGCGGCCTGGCCATGCTCACTCGCACCGCCTACGAGGGCGGCTGCCTCCTCCTGCACGAGCGCTTCGACGCGGACGCCGTCAACCGCTCCATCGACACGGAGGGCGCATCCCACGCCAGTTTCGTCGCCACCACGTTGGAGCGGGTGCTGGACGCGCGACAGGACCGCAGGCTGCCCGCGACCTTTCAATGCGCGCTCATTGGCGGAGGTCCCGTCCCGACGGCCCTACTCACGAGGGCACGGGCCGCGGGACTCCTGGCCCTCCAGACCTACGGCCTCACCGAGGCCTGCTCCCAGGTCACCACCGAACGCCCCGGCGAAGCGGATGGCCGCACCGCGGGTCCGCCTCTCCCGGGACTGGAGGTCCGCATCGTGGGGACGGACGGGGAGACGCTCGGTGAAGGCCAGGAAGGGGACGTGGAGGTCCGCGGCCCCACGCTCATGGCCCGCTATTGGCGCCAGCGCGAGGCCTCCCGCGACGCCTTCCATGACGGCTGGCTGCGCACCCGCGACGTGGGCGTCCTGGACGCGAAGGGGCGCCTCACCCTCCTGTCGCGCCGCACGGACCTCATCGTGCGGGGAGGGGAGAACCTCTACCCGGCCGAAATCGAAGCCGTCCTCGCCAACCACCCGGCCATCCTGGAATCCGCCGTCGTCGGCGTGCCGGACTCCCACTGGGGCGAGGTCCCCGTGGCCTTCGTCGTCCTGCGCCCCGGCCACGCCCTCCCCGAGGACCTGGACGCCTGGTGCCGCCAGTCCCTGGCGCGCTTCAAGGTGCCCACTCGCTTTGTCGCAATTGAAACACTGCCTCGGAACGCCATGAGCAAGGTGGAGCGCCCCGTCCTAAGGGAACACGCCCGGTCTCATCCCCTGTATCAGCCTGGGTCCTAGCAACCCTGAATTCCTGATGGATGGGGCTCGCAGGACTCGCTGAGTAGACCTGTCAGGTTGGGTTATAATATTCCGTTGTGGGGGGATCCTGAGAGGAAGCTCACGGTGAGTACCGCAGTGGAAGCAGTGAAGGTGGATGGGCAGTCCGAGGCGATCCACATCGATGCGCACGCCAGCAAAGCCGCTGGCGCGATGAAGTGCCCCCATCTGGGCGCCCAGTACAACCCGTTCGCGGGACCGCACGTCGAGGATCCACATCCGTTCTACGCGCAGCTGAGACAGGACGCGCCCGTCAGCTACAACCCCATGCTGGGGATGTGGCTGGTGAGCCGTTACGAGGACATCTGCCACGTGCTCAAGGATCCGACGCGCTACTCGTCGGCGGACCTGGGCAACATGGGCTCGGTGCTGTCTCCGGCGACGCTCGCCGTGCTCGCTGAGGGCTATCCCCTGGCGGACAGCCTGATCAACTCGGATCCGCCCGCGCACACCCGGCTGCGCAAGCTGCTGGGCCGCGGCTTCTCCGCCCAGCGCATCGCCGCGCAGGAAGCCCCCATCCGCGCCGTCTCCGAGGAACTCGTCCAGGCCTTCGCGCGCAAGGGGCACGCGGACCTGGTGACGGAGTTCGCGTACCCGCTGCCCGTGCGGGTCATCCTGGGCATGGCGGGCGTTCCCCAGGAGGACATGGCGGACATCAAGCGCTGGTGTGACGACTTCTTCCGGATGATCTTCACCCGCGTCCCCGCGGAAGAGCAGCCGCCGCTCGCCCGCAGCTGGGTCACCTTCCAGCACTACGTCGCCCGCCTCATCCGCGACCGCACGGACGAACCCCGCGACGACCTGATCAGCTACCTGGTCACCACCGACGCGGACGGCGAAGCGCTCACGCTGCCGGAGCTGATCATCGCCATCGCCGGAAGCATGCTGGCGGCGGGCCACGAAACGACGACGGCGCTGCTCGCCCAGTGCTGGAAGCAGGCCCTGCTCCAGCCCGGCCTCTGGCAGAAGCTGCGCGAGGACCGCTCGCTGGTGCCGCACCTCATCGAGGAGACGCTGCGCTTTGACTCCGTGGCGCACGGGATGATCCGCACCACCATGGAGGACGTGGAGCTCGCGGGCGTCGCGCTGCCCAAGGGCTCGCGGCTGCTGCTGCTCTACGCGTCCGGAAGCCGTGATCCCGCGCTGCTCGCGGACGGCGACCACTTCGACATCTCCCGGCACCACCCGACGCACCTGGGCTTCGGCCGGGGCATCCACTTCTGCATCGGGGCGCCGCTCGCGCGGCTGGAGGCGCTCATCGCCACCAACCTGCTGCTGGATCAGCTCCCGGACCTGAAGCTGGAGGAGAACCCGGACTTCGGCCACACGCAGTCGCTGACCATCCGCACCATCCAGCACCTGCGTGTGAACTGGACCCCCACCGGGACCTGAAAGCCGCCCTCACTGCTCCCGCCCCGCCCGTGGTGCCCCCACGGACGGGCCGGGTGCTTCAGCCCGCGTCTCAGCACTCCGACGCGGGGTGTCCCCAGGGGTTGGTGCGCGGATACTGGCGCAGCAGCGTGCACAGGCGGTGCGCGGCGACCATCGTCGCGGATGGCCGCGGCGGCTCGGCGTGCATCGCCGTCTGGCCCAACCGGGCCGCCTGCAGTGCCAGCGCGTGCTGGACTTCGGGAGACCAGCGCTTGAATTCGAGCCATTCCATGAGCCTGCTCCTCGTTGAAGGAGCGGCCATTGAACCCCCTTCAAACCAGGAAATCACGACGCCCCGCGTCGGCCCGGGGCGTCAGTGACCTCCTGCTGACAGGCCACTCAGGCCTGCGAGGGGGTAGCGGGTCGGCCAATGAGCATCATCATGCCGAAGGGGTTCCCCGGGTTGGTGAGCCGGTCGATTTCCCAGATGTAGTCGTCGCTCAGGCCGTGGGTGAGCTCGCGCATCTCCTCCACGGAGTACGTGCGCAGACAGGACACCACGCCGTCGAACGCCGCCGCGATGGGGATGAGCGGCATGAGGTAGGTGAGGGCGAGCCGGTCCGCGCGCACGGGGCGGATGAACGGCGTCGTCAGCGGCACGTTGATCAGCGCCGCCGCCGTCATCGCGATGGCCGGCCCGCGCCGCTCCACCAGCTCCATGATGGCGATGCCCCGGCGCTGGGCCACGGCGTCCGCCAGCACCTTGCGCGCCATGTCCGGCGGCAGGTGGTGGAACGAATTGCACATGATGCGGAAGCCCTTGTACGTCGCGGGCACCGCCGTCGCGTCCACCGGCGTCGTCACGTAGTCGATGCGGCCCGGGTTCGCCGCCTTCGCCTTCTCGAACGCGGAGACCTCCGGGTACAGGTCCGTCAGGAGCGCCGTGGCCTGGTAGCCCTCCTGCGACTCCAGCATCTCCAGCAGCTTCGGCACCGGCCCCGCGCTGCCGGACGCCATGTCCAACAGCTGCGTCTCGCCCATCGCCGCCATCGCGCCCTTGAGCCGCTTCACGAACTCCGAATAGCGGTCATCCGACAGGCTCCATACGTACGCGAGGAAGTCCGTCACCCCCCGGCGCAGCACCTTCGGGAACCAGGGCTGATCCTCCAATTCAAAAAGTTGCAGTCTGGGCATAATCGCTGGGCGCTCCAAGGGGCTCAGGGGGGAGACAACTCCCGCACTGTCCCGCAGTCCGGAGCGACGTACAAGGGGCGCCTTCCAGGGGCATTGGCACACATCCGCCGCCTCGGGAATCCCATCAGTCCGCACAATTCCTGCCGCCTCCGCAAAACTTTGAAGCCTTGCAGGAAATCACTGTGCGAAAGGCAGACAGCGGACCGCGAGCGCTGATCAGCCCCTGCAAGGTTTCTGGAGGGGTGCGTTTGATTATCAGGCGGTCGGGATGACGCAGCCCGGGTGTTTATGACTCGGGGGGCAGGCATCCAGGAACGCGTTGAAACAGCGTTTCCGGAGTGGGGTTGCCGGAGTTTATAGGTATTATTACTTACGACCGAGGGGGGCTTCGGTCGCTCGGTCGCTCGGTCGCACGGTTCAAAACGGATCAGCTGGCACACAACGGGAGGGAGTAATGGCTCCGGAATCTGTTGATGTGATCGTCGTCGGAAGCGGCCCGGTGGGTGCCATGGCTGCGAACCTGCTCGGCCAGTACGGCCTGCGCACCGTGGTCATCGAGAAGGAGACCACCGCGCACACGCAGTCCCGCGCCATCAACGCGGACGACGAAGCGCAGCGCATCTTCCAGGCCGCGGGTCTCACGGGCGAGCTGGGGCCGGGTTTCCACCCGTGCCTGAAGATGACCTACGTGGATGACGAGATGCGGATGCTCGCCGAGGTGGACTTCACCAAGGTGGAGCGCCCCAACGGCCACCCCATCGGCTCGCTCTTCAACCAACCCCGTCTGGAGGCCTCGCTGCACCGGGGCATGGAGCGCTTCGCGCACGTCAGCATGTGGCGCGGCCACGAAGTCGAGTCCTTCATGCAGGACGACGAAGGCGTGTCCGTGCGCGTGAAGGACAACGTCAATGGCCGCGCGATGACGGTGCGCGCGCGCTACCTGCTCGCGTGCGACGGCGCCAAGAGCAGCATCCGCCGCCGGCTGGGCCTGAAGCTGGAGGGCACCACGGCGCTGGAGCACGCGCTGGCCGTCTCCGTGGAGACGCAGTCGTCCGCGCCGGACTTCACCTACTACCCCTGCGGCCCGGAGCGCGTGGGCATCGTGACGCGCACCGCGCACGACGAGATCCGCTTCGACACGGTGGTGAAGCCGGGGCAGGACCTGGAGTACGTGAAGACCCCCGAGTACGTGCGCAGCATCATCGCGCCCTTCATCGACCCGGACACCGTGAAGGTGAAGAGCGTCAACCTCTACGCCTACCACAGCCGCATGGCGGAGAAGTGGCGCGTGGGTCGGGTGTTCCTGCTCGGAGACGCGGCGCACCTGATGCCGCCGTTCCTGGGGCAGGGCCTGTGCTCCGGCCTGCGCGACGCGGCGAACCTCACCTGGAAGCTGGCGCACGTGCTGGGCGGCGCGGCGGACGCATCGCTGCTGGACACCTACGAGGTGGAGCGCCGGCCGCACGCCGCGGAGATGATGCGCCTGTCGGACTCGCTGGGCTCGATGCTGGCGTCGGGCGGCCCGTTCATGGCCCGCGCGCGCAACGCCTTCATCAAGCTGCTGTACCACATGCCCGTCACCGGCCCCTTCATCCGCGAGTACAAGATGAAGCCGAACCTCTTCCACGCGGAGGGGTTCCTCTTCGGCGGCAAGCGCGGCAAGTCCAAGCACGCCGCGGAGGGCGCCTACTTCCCGCAGCCGCGCGTGGAGCACGGCGAGGAAGGGGAGCGCCCGCTGGATGACGTCATCGGCCACCGCTTCGCGGTGCTCACGCGGCCGGGTGCGCCCGCGGACGTCCAGCAGGCCGCCAGGGCGCTGGCGGAGGACATCGGCGGCGTGTGGCTGTCCGTGGCGCCGGCGGCGCGCTCCGGCGCGGGCCGCTCCGGCGAGGTGGTGGACCTGGAGGGCAGGCTGGGCGAGTGGTTCGCCCAGCACGGCTCGGACCTGGTCGTCCTGCGCCCGGACCGCTACGTCTACGCGGCCACGAACAGCGCGGGCGTCGCGCAGGTCCATGCCTCGCTGAAGCAGGCCATCCGCCCGCTCACCCGCTGGGGCAACCGCGGCTCCCGGCGGGCGGCGCAGCTCGGGGCCTGAGGCGTCCTCAGGCGGCGGCGGACTGGAGCAGCTGCTTCGCCTTCGCCATGCAGTCGCCGTAGAAGCGCAGGTAGATGTCCAGGGCACGGGCGCCCGTCTTCGCGATGGTCGCCGCGTGCTCGGGCTTCTGGCCCAGCAGCTTGTTGAGCATGACCTCGTTGAGCGCCGTGTGGCCCACGTCCAGCTCCACGTGCTCCTTGATGAACGACAGCGAGTTCATCACGTCCGGGCCCAGCACGGCCTTGCACTGCTCGATCAGCCGGGGCGCGAACACCACCGACAGGTTCTCGATCTCGTACTCGATGGCGACCTGGCCGCCCGGCATGGGGCCCGCGATGGTCTCCTCGTGGATCTCCCGGTACTCCTGCATGGCCCGGGTGGGGGCCTGCGCCATCAGGGCCTCCGCGTCCAGCTTGGGGAAGCGGCGCGCGTTCCAGCTGGCCACCAGGTTCTTCGTGTCCTCCACCATCATCAGGTGGTGACCGGCCTCGTGCTTGGCGTGGGTGATGAGCTTCTCGCCCACGTCCACCATCCCCGCCTTCACGCACGCCTCACCGGCGCGGCGGATCCACCCGTCCACGGGCTCCGTCATGTAGACGCCCAGGGCACACAACTGGATGAGGAAGGCCTCCAGCAGGGCGGGCTCCACGTTGGGGTCCAGCAGCGTCGTCACGTGGGGACCGGTCGCCAGCAGGTGACGGACGTCGGTGACGTGGGGGAGGTACTGCTCTTCGACGAGGGGCTTGGTCATGGGGGGAATCCTCAACGGGAGTGGGCACCACGGCGCCCGATGGTGAGTTCGCTGATGTGCTCCAGGAAGTCCGGAACGAGCTTGGCGGAGATGATCCACAGGTAGGGATCCGGCCCGTCGTGCAGGCCGCACTCCTGCACGTAGTCGCCGCCCTCGTCCTCGCGCAGATAGAGGAAGGAGGGGCGGTTGCGCGCGGCGTACCAGCGGCGCGCGGCGTCCAGGAGCGCCGAGTACGCGCGCGTGCCATCCCCCAGCAGGGAGAACAGGCGCGTGTTGTCCAGCAGGCGGAAGAGGTTCGCGCCCAGCTGGCCCAGCTCCACCACGGCGGCGGCGTGGGGGACGCCATCGCGGCGGGCGACCAGGACGGTGCGCTCGCGCTCCATGCCGAAGCTCTTCCACTTCGCCGTGACGGGCCCCATGTCCAGCCGGTCCCGGGTGAGGTCCAACGACTGCACGTAGCACTCGGGGAACTGCTGGGCGATGGTCGCCGCCAGCAGGCTCAGCTCGCTCGCGGTGGCGGGCCCCACCGTGTACGGGTGCACGCGGCCGGTCAGCTCATTGCTGAAGGCCTTCATCTTCTGGATCTTCCGCGTGTAGGCCAGGGACGAACCGGCCTCCATCTGACGCTGCGCGTACTTCACGTGCGCCTTGTTGATCCACGGGTTGAGGGCCTCCACGTAGGCCACCACCCAGTGGAAGTCCGGGTCGCTCTGCGGGTGCTCGAAGGTGCGCAGGTAGAGGTCGCGCATGATGGCGCCCGCCTCCTTCAGCCCCTCCGGCGGCCTGCCGGGCCGCTTCGCCACCTGGTGGCCCAGCCACGCGTTGCGGTACGGCTTGGTGAAGGACAGCGTCGCTTCGATGCCGCGCTCGGACGGCCACACCGCGTTGCAGAACAGCTGCGGCACTTCCGCGGCGCGCTTCGCGAGCGACGCGAAGTTCTGCTTCAGCTCCTCGAACTCCGCCGGGGTGCTGCCACCCAGGCTGAAGAAGCCGGAGCGGTTGAACAGGTCCCACAGCTGATCCACCAGGCCCTCGCTGGTGCGCGTGGCCGGAGACATCGTCTGGGACACGAAGCGCACCCAGCGCGCCTCGTCGGAAGAGTAGGGCAGCACGCTCAGGCCGCACAGCACGGTGCCGTCCGCGCGCAGGCTGCTGACGTAGCGGATCTCCCCGCGCACGCTCACCCGCTGGCCGTCGCCCAGCTCCAGCTCGATGAGGGGCGGCAGCAGGCCGGGGAAGAGCAGGTCCTGCGGCTGGCAGCGCATGCACAGGCCGGAGAAGGACAGGTCCAGCACCTCGCGGCGCATCAGCCCCTGCTCCCGCCAGAGCGGGTGGTGGAACCGGGCGTGCACGCCCTCGGGGGCGGGGACGCGGCGGTGCCAGCGGTGACGGATGCGGAACAGCTCTTCGGGCAGCGGGGTGAAGAGGCGGTCACCCTCGGTCCGGCCCGTCTCCACGCGCAGGCGGTAGGCGGAGTTGTAGCCGATGACGTCGATGTCGTACGCCGGCTCGCCGAAGTCCGGGGTGGACTCCTCCGTGCGCCACTCCAGCTGACCGGAAGAGGCGTGGAAGCGCTCCAGCACCATGCGCACCACCCGGCCCTGGCGGCGCAGCACGCCCTTGTTCCCGGCCGCGCAGATGGCGGTGAAGATGGAGCGGATCCGCTCCGCGTCCGTGATGATGTCCTGCACGGGCAGCGCGGAGGCCGCCGGCACCGCCACGCCCTGGCGGAGCGCGTCCGACAGGAAGCCCAGGATCTGCCGGCCCTGCTCCAGCGTCACGCCCACCAGCTGCAGGCCCACCGGCGCGTTCGGGACGT
Source organism: Corallococcus sp. CA054B (assembly GCF_003611625.1). Classification (NCBI taxonomy): domain Bacteria; kingdom Pseudomonadati; phylum Myxococcota; class Myxococcia; order Myxococcales; family Myxococcaceae; genus Corallococcus; species Corallococcus sp. CA054B. Next base: position 22,576 of record NZ_RAVY01000089.1, on the reverse strand, counting down.
CCATGTCCGTCCGGATGAAGGCGCCATTGAGCGGACCAATCGTGGCGCCGTTGCACGCCAGGTACACCGGGAAGGTGCGCGACTCGGTGGGGTCCGCCAGCGGCTGCCGCGGGGCCACCCACACCACCGTCGGGGACAGCCGCGTCACTTCACCCAGCACCGCGTCCGGCCGGCCCACCGCGCAGGTGATGGCCGTGGGACCGCTGCCGTGCAGCGAATAGCCCGAGTCATCCAGGGCGGCTTCAGCGGGGGGAAGGGGAATCACGTTGCGCAGCGCATCGCCACTGCCGAATTCGATCGCATGCCGGAACTTCGAGGATGCCGGGATCCCTCCATCCATCGTCAGGACTCCCCTCTTGCGGGCAGCGACACCATTGGTGGTCGGCGATGTTGCGAGCACAACACTTCCTCCCTGATTCACTGGAGACGCTGACGGCTCTGGATTCTGGGAAGACATATTGAAGATCTCGGCCGTAACAGTCAAATCGAATTTATATGCCGGGGCTGTTTTTCCGTCCCTGCCCGTGACTCACCATGGGTTGCGGTTGACCCGGCGTATACGGGTTTTCCGAGGAGCAACCCGGACCCAGCGTGCGCATCCTTATCAGCAAAGTGGCGCGGGGCTGTAACCCTCCTTCACCTGAATAAGGGGTGGCGCTCCGGGGCTGACGGGCAATGGACCCTGTCAGGGGTGGCCGTTATGGTCGGCACTTCTGGGACTGGCTGGGGAAGGGAGCCGCGAATGAGCGCAGCGCTGGATGTGATGGGATCGCCGGGGGACGCGGGAGCCTCGTCCGGTGGCCAGGGGCTCGAGTCCGTGGACCTTCCCGACGTCTTCCAGGTGGACGTGGCGGTGTGCGTGCGGGACGCGCTGGGGCTGCTCGGCGCGACGCGGCGGCTGCGCGGCATGGAGGTGGCGCTGGAGCTCCCCGAGGATCCGGTGATCGCCCGGGTCAGCCGGCGCCGCCTGGAGCAGGTGCTCCTGTTGCTCGTCGCCCATGCGGCGGACGTGGCCCCGTCCGAGGCGCCTTCCGTGCGCGTGGTGGTGGATCCGCCGGACGACTTCGGGGACGTGGGGCCCCGCTTCCAGGTGCTGATGCCGGGCGTGAGCCTCTCCGAACGGGAGACGCGCTCCGTGGTGCTGTCGCCCCTGCGCGTGGGCAGCACCCAGCGGCGGCTCGCCCGCGCGCGGGAGCTGGTGGACGCCATGGGCGGCGAGCTGGCCGTGGAGCGCCTGGAGGAGGGGACGGCCGTGAGCGTCGTCCTGCCGGCGCCGGGGCTCGCGAGCTTCTAGTTCCGCGTCCAGATCCGGAAAGACGATCCTGCTTCCGGACCATTGGCTGCGATAAGCGCGGCGCACCCCGGGTGCGCCCAACCCAGGGGGACGTGCGGCCAAACTCCTTGACGACCGGGGGCGGGTTCTCGACTATCCGCCGCCTCTAAACACCCCGGTTTCAATCAGGAGTTTGCGTTCATGGCGCCTCCCTCTGGCGAGAAGATCACCCTGCAGAACGGCAAGCTGACCGTTCCGAACAACCCGATCATCCCCTACATCGAGGGCGACGGCACCGGCCGCGACATCTGGAAGGCTTCGCAGGCCGTGTTCGACGCGGCGGTGGAGAAGGCCTACGGCGGCAAGAAGAAGATCTCCTGGTACGAAGTGCTGGCCGGTGAGAAGTCCTTCAAGCAGGTGAACAACTGGCTGCCGGACGAGACGGTCGCCGCGTTCCGCGAGTACCTGGTGGGCATCAAGGGCCCGCTGACGACGCCGGTGGGCGGTGGCATCCGCTCCCTGAACGTGGCGCTGCGCCAGATGCTGGACCTGTACGTCTGCCTGCGCCCCGTGCGCTACTTCAAGGGCGTGCCCTCTCCGGTGAAGCAGCCGGACAAGGTGGACATGGTCATCTTCCGTGAGAACACGGAGGACATCTACGCGGGCATCGAGTTCGAGGCCGGCACCGCGCAGGCGGAGAAGTTCCTGGGCTGGCTGAAGCAGGAGTTCCCCAAGGAGGCGGGCAAGATCCGCTTCCCGGCGAACGTGGGCATCGGCATCAAGCCCGTGTCGCAGGAAGGCACGGAGCGCCTGGTGCGCGCGGCCATCCAGTACGCGGTGGACCTGAAGCGCAAGAGCGTCACCCTGGTCCACAAGGGCAACATCATGAAGTTCACCGAGGGCGCGTTCCGCAAGTGGGGCTACGACCTCGCGGCGCGTGAGTTCGGTGACAAGGTCTACACCTGGGACCAGTGGGAGGCCACCAAGGCCGCCAAGGGCGAGGAGGCCGCCAACGCCGAGCAGAAGGCCGCGGTGTCCGCCGGGAAGATCGTCATCAAGGACTCCATCGCGGACATCACCCTGCAGCAGGTGCTGACCCGTCCGGACGAGTTCGACGTCATCGCCACGCTCAACTTGAACGGCGACTACCTGTCGGACGCGCTCGCGGCGCAGGTGGGCGGCATCGGCATCGCGCCGGGCGGCAACATCAACTACGTCTCCGGCCACGCCGTCTTCGAGGCCACCCACGGCACCGCGCCCAAGTACGCGGACCTGGACAAGGTGAACCCGGGCTCCGTCATCCTCTCCGGCGAGATGATGCTCCGCCACATGGGCTGGCACGAGGCCGCTGACCTGATCATCAAGGGCATGGACAAGGCCATCGCGGCGCGCACCGTGACGTACGACTTCGCGCGCCTGATGAAGCTGGAGACGAAGGAGACCGTGTCCGAGGTGAAGTGCTCGGAGTTCGGTCAGGCCATCATCAAGCACATGTAGTCCCCACCCCAAAGCAGGAGGGCGAAACCATGGCTCACAAGAAGAAGAAGATCGGCCTCATCGGCGGCGGTCAGATCGGCGGCAACCTGGCGCTGCTGGCGGTCCAGAAGAACCTTGGCGACGTGGTGCTCTACGACATCCCGGCGGCCGAGGGCCTGGTCAAGGGCAAGGCGCTGGACATCAACCAGCTGTCCGCGGTCGACGGCTACGACAGCCGCGTCACCGGCTCCACGGACTGGAAGGACGTCGCGGGCTCGGACGTGATCATCATCACGGCCGGCGTGCCCCGGAAGCCGGGCATGTCCCGCGAGGACCTGCTGGACGTCAACCTGAAGATCATGAAGGACGTGGCGGGCAACATCAAGCAGCACGCCCCGGACGCCTTCGTCATCAACGTGGCCAACCCGCTGGACGCGATGGTGTTCGCGCTCCACAAGATCGCCGGCCTGAAGGACAACATGGTCGTGGGCATGGCGGGCGTGCTGGACACCAGCCGCTTCAAGTGCTTCGTGGCCGAGGCCCTGGGCGTGTCCATCCGTGACGTGGAGGCGCTCGTCCTCGGCGGCCACGGTGACGACATGGTCCCGCTCGTGCGCCACAGCACCGTGGGCGGCGTTCCCCTGACCCAGCTCATCGCCAAGGACAAGCTGGACGCCATCATCGACCGCACCCGCAAGGGCGGCGCGGAGCTGGTGGGCCTCTACAAGACGGGCAGCGCCTACTTCGCCCCGGCGTCCTCCTCCATCGCCATGGCGGAGAGCTACCTCTTCGACCGCAAGCGCGTGCTGCCGGCCGCCGCCCTGCTCAAGGGCCAGTACGGCATCAATGACTTCTTCTTCGGCGTCCCGGCTCAGATCGGCGCGGGCGGCGTGGAGAAGATCATCGAGGTGGAGCTCAACGACGCGGAGAAGGCCGAGCTGAACAAGTCCTTCACCTCCGTCAAGGGCACCGTCGAACTCGTGAAGCTGTAGTCCCCGGCTGTCGGTGGGCCCGCCGGAATGCTGCTGGCGGGCCCCGCCTGATGCCGTGAATGATCCGGGCTAATCGCCCGGCCCACCGTCCTTGCGGCGGTATTTTTCCAAGTTAACTAGCGTGTTGGACTCGTACCTGGCACGGGTGCGGGGCAGCGTCGCGAAGCAGGACTTCAGCGGCCCCCCGTGAAGGCACCCCCCCGGCAGCCGGTGCTCAAGGAGACGATGATGGCGGCAGCAGCGCGATTCACGGTGGTGGGCGGCGGTCTCGCCGGGCTGATGACGACGATCAAGCTGGCGGAGGCGGGTCACCAGGTGGACGTGCTCTCGCTCGTCCCCGTCAAGCGTTCCCACTCCGTCTGCGCCCAGGGCGGTATCAACGGCGCGGTGAACACGAAGGGTGAGGGCGATCACCCGGACATCCACGTGAAGGACACGCTGCGCGGCGGCGACTTCCTCGCGGAGCAGGTGTCCGTGAAGGGCATGTGCTACGCGGCGCCCGGCATCATCTACCTGCTGGACCGCATGGGCGTGACGTTCAACCGCACGCCGGAAGGCCTGCTGGACTTCCGCCGCTTCGGAGGCACCCTGCACAACCGCACCGCGTTCGCGGGCGCCACCACCGGCCAGCAGCTGCTCTACGCGCTGGACGAGCAGGTCCGCCGCTACGAGGCGGAGGGCAAGGTCACCAAGTACGAGTACTGGGAGTGGCTGGGCACGGTGAAGGACGAGTCCGGCCGCTGCATCGGCAGCGTGGCCATGGACCTGCGCACCATGGAGATCCGCACCTTCCCGGCGGAGGCGGTCTGCCTGGCCACGGGTGGCCCGGGCATCGTCTTCGGGCGCTCCACCAACTCCATCATCAACACCGGCACCGCCGCGGGCCGCGCGTACATGGAAGGCGCGCTGTACGCCAACGGTGAGTTCATCCAGGTGCACCCCACCTCCATCCCGGGCGAGGACAAGCTGCGCCTGATGAGCGAGTCCGTGCGCGGCGAGGGCGGCCGCGTCTGGGTGCCCAAGAAGAAGGGTGACACGCGCAACCCCCGGGAGATCCCGGAGAGCGAGCGCTGGTACTTCCTGGAAGAGAAGTACCCCAAGTACAAGAACCTGGTGCCGCGCGACGTGGCGACGCGCGAGATCTTCATGGTCTGCCGCGACCTGGGCATGGGCCTGGGCGGGCGCGACGGCGTGTACCTGGACGTGACGCACATCCCGGCCAAGACGCTCGACGCGAAGATCAAGGGCGTGATGGAGATCTACGAGAAGTTCGTCGGAGATGATCCGCGCCACACGCCCATGGTCATCTTCCCGGGCATGCACTACTCGATGGGCGGCCTGCACGTCTCCTTCGAGGCGGACTCGCGCACCCAGACGCCGCTGGACGGCAGCCCGGTGAACCAGAGCACGCGCATCCCCGGCCTGTACGCGGCCGGCGAGGCGGACTACGCCTTCCACGGCGCGAACCGCCTGGGCGCCAACTCGCTCTTGTCCTGCATCTACTCCGGAATGATCGGCGGCCCGGCGATGGTGTCGTTCGCCAAGAGCCAGACGACCAGCGCCGCGGCGATGCCGGAGAAGTACTTCGCGGACGCGAAGAAGTACTGGCAGGACCGCTTCGCCACCATCAAGGCGATGAACGGGCAGGAGAACCCGTACCAGATCGCCAAGGAGCTGGGCGAGGTGATGACGGAGAACTGCACCGTCGTCCGCTACAACGACCGCCTGAAGAAGACCATCGAGCGCGTCCGTGAGCTCAAGCAGCGCTGGAACAACGTCAACGTGCTGGACACGGGCGTCGTCGCCAACCGCGCGCTGTCGTACACCAACCAGGTGTGGAACATGCTGGAGCTGGGCGAAGTCATCGCCACCAGCGCGCTCCTGCGCGACGAGAGCCGCGGCGCCCACTACAAGCCGGACTTCTCCCTGCCGGAGCCCAAGGTGAAGGACCCGACCCAGGATCCGGAGTGGATGGCCCTGTGGCGCCAGCGCCACGAGAAGTGGGCGAAGACGACCATCGCCACCTACGCCCCCCAGGGCCCGCAGATCTCCTACCAGGACCTGCCCACGCCGGTGCTGGACCCCGAGCCCCGCTGGTACGCGTAAGGCGTTCGTTTTCTTTCCGGGCCCGCGCGCGTCGTCGTCCGGCGCACGCGGGCACCGCCACCTGATTTGGCAGTGAAGGGAAGGGCAGCCGCACCATGGACACCGCACAGGCCAGCGCCGTCAGCTCGAAGACCATCTCCTTCCGCATCTGGCGGCAGGATGATCCGAACAAGCCCGGGCACTTCGAAGAGTTCAAGGTTCCCTATGCGAAGGGCGCCAACGTCATCTCCTGCCTGATGGAGATCCAGCGCAACCCCGTCACCGTGGAGGGCAAGAAGGTGGCCCCCGTGGTGTGGGACTCCGCGTGCCTCGAAGAGGTCTGCGGCAGCTGCGCCATGAACATCAACGGCCGGGTGCGCATGGCGTGCTCCGCCCTGGTGGACAAGCTCGAGCAGCCCATCACCCTGGAGCCGATGAAGAAGTTCCCGGTGGTGCGCGACCTCACCGTGGACCGCGACCGCATGTTCGAGTCGCTCAAGCGCGTGAAGGGGTGGATCCCCGTCGACGGCACGTACAACCTGGGCCCCGGCCCGCGCCAGTCGCAGAAGGACCACTCCGTGATGTACGTGCTGTCCACGTGCATCACCTGCGGCAGCTGCCTGGAGGCGTGCCCCCAGGTGACAGTGGACAACGACTTCATCGGCGCCGCCCCCATCAGCCAGGCCCGCCTGTTCAACATGCACCCCACGGGCAAGCTGAACGCGGAGGAGCGCACGCGCGCCCTCATGGGCCCCGGCGGCATCCAGGACTGCGGCAAGGCGCAGAACTGCGTGAAGGTCTGCCCGAAGGAGATCCCTCTCACGACCTCCATCGCGGTGATGAACCGCGAGGTGAGCAAGCTGATCATCAAGGACATCTTCTTCAAGGAAGAGGAGCAGAAGGCCTCCGCCGGTCCGGGGTAACCCTCCCGGACGCCGTCCTGGCTTCCTCGCGGCCCCGTGCCTGCGTCCCCTGTCGCTGGGGCGCCGGGCGGGGCCGTGGCCGTTTGGGTGAAGGCCGCCTCATCCGCCCGGACATCGGGTGTTATTCCTGGAGGCGAAGCCTGTGTCCCGTCGCGACGCTGGAGGCCAAACGGCCTTGCCATCCGTCGTTTTCTGCGCAATGAGGGCCCGCGTTGACGCCCCGTGTAGGGGTGGTCCTCGTCTCCCCTCGTCCCACCCGGAGATTCGATGAAGATCCACGAGTACCAGGGCAAGGAACTCTTCCGGAAGTATGGCGTGCCCACGCCGCGCGGCATCCTCGCGCTCTCTCCCGACGAGGCGGAGGCCGCGGCGAAGGAACTCGCCACGCCCGTCGTCGTCGTGAAGTCGCAGATCCACGCGGGCGGCCGCGGCAAGGGCGGCGGCGTGAAGCTGGCCAAGAGCCCCGCGGAGGCCAAGGAGCTGGCCCGGCAGATGCTGGGCATGATGCTCAAGACCATCCAGACCGGCCCGGAAGGGCAGAAGGTCCACAAGGTCTACATCGAGGAAGGTCTCGACATCGGCCAGGAGCTGTACCTGGGCGTGACGCTCGACCGCGCCACCAGCCGCATCACCTTCATGGCGTCCACCGAGGGCGGCGTGGAGATTGAAGAAGTGGCGGAGAAGCACCCGGAGAAGATCCTCCGCGCCGTCGTGGACCCCGCGGTGGGCTTCGCGGACTTCCAGGGCCGCGAGCTGGCCTTCGGGCTGGGCCTGACGGGCCCCACGGTGAACAAGTTCGTCCAGTTCTGCTCCGCGCTCTACCGGATGTACGTGGAGACGGACGCGTCCCTCGTGGAGATCAACCCGCTGGTCATCCGCAAGAGCGGCGGCGTGGTCGCGCTCGACGCGAAGGTGACCTTCGACGAGAACGCGCTCTACCGGCACAAGGATTTGCTGGAGTACCGCGACCTGGCGGAGGAGGAGCCCCGCGAGACGCAGGCCAAGGAGTACGACCTGGCCTACATCGCGCTGGACGGCAACATCGGCTGCATGGTGAACGGCGCGGGCCTGGCCATGGCCACCATGGACACCATCAAGCTGGTGGGCGGCGCTCCGGCCAACTTCCTGGACGTGGGCGGCGGCGCGAGCAAGGAGAAGGTGACGGCGGCCTTCAAGCTCATCCTCGCGGATCCGCAGGTCAAGGCGGTGCTCGTCAACATCTTCGGCGGCATCATGAAGTGTGACGTCATCGCGGAAGGCATCATCGCGGCGGCGAAGGAAGTGCAGCTGAAGATCCCGCTCGTCGTGCGCCTGGAAGGCACCAACGTGGAGCAGGGCAAGGAGCTGCTCCGCAATTCGGGCCTCGCCATCACCCCCGCGGACAACCTGCGCCAGGCGGCCGAGAAGGCCGTGGCGGCCATCAAGTAGGGCCTTCGCCCCCTCTTACCTGAAAGATCGCCATGAGCATCCTCGTCAACGAGAACACGAAGGTCCTCGTCCAGGGCATCACCGGTTCGGCGGGCTCGTTCCACGCCAAGCAGATGCTGGAGTACGGGACGAAGATTGTGGGCGGTGTCACGCCGGGCAAGGGCGGCACCTCCTTCGAGGGCAAGGTTCCCGTGTTCAACACGGTGGCCGACGCGGTGAAGCAGGCGGGCGCGAACACGTCCGTCATCTTCGTGCCGCCGCCCTTCGCCGCTGACTCCATCATGGAGGCCGCGGACGCCGGCATCTCCCTCATCATCACCATCACCGAGGGCATCCCGGTCAACGACATGGTGCGCGCCAAGCGCTACCTGCAGGGCAAGCCGGGCGTGCGCCTCATCGGCCCGAACTGCCCGGGCGTCATCACCCCCGGCGCCCAGTGCAAGATCGGCATCATGCCGGGCCACATCCACAAGCCGGGCCGCATCGGCGTGGTGTCCCGCTCCGGCACGCTGACCTACGAGGCCGTGCACCAGCTGACGCAGCTGGGCCTGGGCCAGTCCACCGCGGTGGGCATCGGCGGCGACCCCGTCAACGGCACCAACTTCGTGGACGTGCTGAAGCTCTTCCAGGCCGACCCTGAGACGGACGCCGTCATCATGATCGGTGAGATCGGCGGCAGCGCGGAGGAAGAGGGCGCCGAGTACGTCAAGCGCGAGTTCACCAAGCCCATCGCCGGCTTCATCGCCGGTCAGTCCGCGCCCCCGGGCAAGCGCATGGGCCACGCGGGCGCCATCATCTCCGGCGGCAAGGGCACGGCCTCGGAGAAGATCAAGGCGATGGAGGGCGCGGGCATCCTGATGGCCGCGAGCCCCGCCGAGCTGGGCACCACGCTGCAGGCGGCCGTCAAGCGCGGCCCCCCGAAGCGCTAAGCCGAACCTTTCACACGACACACACACGAGGAGCCAAACACCATGGCCATCGAGCGCACGCTGTCCATCATCAAGCCCGACGGAGTGAAGAACAACCACGTCGGCGAGATCATCGCCCGGTTCGAGAAGGCGGGCCTGAAGCCCGTCGCCATCCGCCGGCAGCAGCTGTCCCAGGCGGAGGCCGAGGGCTTCTACGCCGTCCACAAGGCCCGGCCGTTCTTCAAGGACCTGGTGTCCTTCATGATCTCCGGCCCGGTGGTCCTGATGGCCCTGGAGGGTGAGAACGCCGTCCTGAAGAACCGCGAGCTGATGGGCGCCACGGACCCGAAGAAGGCCGACAAGGGCACCATCCGCGCGGACTTCGCCCAGAGCATCGACGCGAACACGGTCCATGGCTCGGACAGCCTGGAGAACGCGAAGAACGAGGTCGCGTACTTCTTCCGCGAGACCGAGATCCAGGGCTGAGCAGCTTCCAGCCTGGTGACAGCGGCCCGGTGTCCACGCCCCACGCGGCGCGGACCCGGGCCGTCGTCTTTTCCGGAGTTCCGTATCTGGTTGCCCTGCCGGACGCTCCTTGCTACCGATAATGAAAATCACAATCGGCAAGGAAGTACGCATGAGCGGCGATTCGGAGCGCGTGGCCCGTCGTGGGCCATTCCCGGTGAAGTTGCGGTTGCTGGAGGTCCTTCGCGTGACGCGGCTGTCGCCGCACATGGTGCGCGTGACGCTGGGCGGCCCGGAGCTGGAGGGCTTCTCGTCCCCCGGCGCGGATGACCACGTGAAGTGCTTCTTCGCGAAGCCCGGCGTGAAGAAGCCCGACATGCCGGTGGTGGGGCCCCACGGTCTGTCCATGCCGGAGGGGCTGGAGAAGCCGGCGTCGCGCGACTACACGCCGCGCCGCTTCGACCCGAAGGCGAACGAGCTGGACATCGACTTCGTGCTGCACGGGGAAGGCCCCGCGTCGCTGTGGGCGCAGCAGGCGAAGCCCGGCGACTTCATGGGCATTGGCGGTCCGCGCAGCACGCACGACGTGGCGGACGATTTCGACTGGTACCTGCTGGCGGGGGACCAGAGCGCACTGCCCGCCATCGCACGGCGCCTGGAAGAGCTGCCGGCGGGCAAGTGCGCGTTCGCCTTCATCGAGGTCGCGGACGCGGCGGAGGAGCAGCCCATCGTCAGCAAGGCGGACGTGAAGGTCACCTGGCTGCACCGGGGCACCGCGGAGGCCGGCACGACGAAGCACCTGGAGGACGCGCTGCGCGCCTGGACGCAGCCCTCGGGGGACGGGTTCGTGTTCGTGGCCGGAGAAGCCACGTCCCTCAAGCCCATCCGGGAACACCTGGTGAACGAGCGCGGTCTGAACAAGAGCTGGATGCGGGTGACGGGCTACTGGAAGCGCGGCGTCGCCGAGCACCACGACTCGAAGGGGTAGGCAGGGAAGGGGGCGGGCACTCCTTTGACTTGCCGTGCCTTCTTGTGGGAAGCACGCCCCATTGCCCTCCGTTAGCCCCGACTGAACGATGTCCGAGCCTACCGCCACAGCCCTCCCTGTCACCGAGCCCCTGCCGGTGCCGGCCCCCGCGAAGCTGGTCGACGTGGCCAGCCTGTCGCGCGAGAAGCTCGCGCTGTTCCTGAGCGAGCAGCTGGGCGAGCGCCCGTTCCGCGCGGCGCAGCTCTACCGCTGGCTGCACCAGCGCGGCGCCACCTCCTTCGACGAGATGACGGACCTGTCCAAGGCCCTGCGCGAGAAGCTCAAGGTCAAGGCGGAGATCGTCCCGCTGGTGAAGGACCTGGAGCAGCGCAGCGTCGACGGCACCATCAAGTACCGCTTCAAGACGCGCGACGGGCGCTTCATCGAGTCCGTCTACATGCCGGCGGAGGACCGCAAGACGCTCTGCGTGTCCACCCAGGTGGGCTGCGCCATGGCCTGCTCGTTCTGCATGACGGGAACGCTGGGCCTCAAGCGCAACCTCACGGCCGGGGAAATCGTCGCCCAGGTGCACGCGGTGAACCGCGAGGTGCGCCGCAACGAAAACCTGGAGACGCTCCGTCCGCTCACGAACCTGGTGTTCATGGGCATGGGCGAGCCGCTCCACAACTTCGAGAACCTCAAGACGGCGCTCGCCATCCTCCAGTCGGAGGAGGGGCCCAACTTCAGCCACCGGCACATCACCGTCTCCACCGTGGGCCTGGTGCCCATGATCGAGCGCTTCGGCCAGGAGACGGACGTCAAGCTGGCCATCTCGCTCAACGCCAGCACGGACGAGCAGCGCAGCAAGACGATGCCGGTGAACCGCAAGTGGAACATCCAGGCGCTCCTGGATGCCTGCCGCAAGTTCCCCCTGCGTCAGGGCCGCCGCATCACCTTCGAGTACGTGCTGCTCAAAGGGTTCAACGACACTGACGAGGACGCGCACCGGCTGAAGGAGCTGTTGCGCGACATTCCCGCGAAGGTGAACCTGATTCCCTACAACGAGAACCCTGGCCTGGGATTCCAGACGACCGGCGAGCAGCGGGCCGAGGAGTTCCGGGCCATCCTTGCCGAGGCCCACGTCGCGGCATACATCCGGAAGAACCGGGGCCGGGACATCGCCGGAGCCTGTGGTCAGCTCGCCAATCGCGACGAGACGGCCGCTGAAGCCCCGGTGTGACATAAGCACCCGAGCTTCCTTGACAATCCAGTCGGCAGGGCGCTAAGAGCGCCCCCCTCCGCACTGTTACCGTAGAAGTCACACGATTTCGCTGGAGCGATCCATGGCCGTTGTCCTCCGTCTTGCCCGCGCGGGCGCCAAGAAGATGCCGTACTACCACGTGGTTGCCACCGACTCGCGCAGCCCGCGTGACGGCAAGTTCCTGGAGCAGGTCGGTTCCTACGACCCCAACCACAGCCCCGCGAAGGTGCAGTTCAACGAGGAGCGGCTGAACTACTGGCTGAAGAGCGGCGCGCTGCCCTCCGAGACGGTCGCGGACCTGATCAAGACGGCGAAGAAGCAGGCCCCGGCGACCACCGCCTGAGCACGCCCCCGTCTGGACAAGACGTGGAGCCGCTGCTCACGTATCTGGCGAAGGCCCTGGTTGATCAACCCGACCAGGTCACTTTGCGCATCTCCGAGGCGGATGGCGGCCAGCTCTATGAGCTGAAGGTCGCCCCCGAGGACGTCGGCAAGGTCATCGGTCGTGATGGGCGCACCGTGAACGCCCTCCGGACGCTGATCAACGCCGCCGCCCAGAAGCAGGGCCAGAAGGTCCGCCTGGAGATACTCGACGATCGCCGCGCTCCGGGTTCTCCCCCGGCGCAGCCTGCTCCGGACGCCGCGCGGTGAGCGCGCAGGCCTGTCTGGAGTTGGGCTACGTGGCCCGTGCACACGGGCTGCGCGGCGAGGTGGCGGTCAGGAGTTTCGACCCCGCCTCGGAGACGCTCGGCACCGTCGAGCGCGTCCGGCTGCGCTTGCGCTCGGGTGAAGAGCGCGAGTTCGCCATGGAGACCTTCCGCCCCGCGAACAAGGAAGACCTCGTGTGCTTCGAGGGCGTGGAGTCCCGCGCGGCCGCCGAGGCACTGGTTGGCGCGAAGGTGTTCGTCTACCGCGAGGACCTGGAGCCGCCCGAGGAGGGCGAGTTCTTCCAGGGCGACCTCGTGGGGTTGAACGCCGTGGACGAGCAGGGCGCCTCCCTGGGCACGGTGGAGGAGGTCTGGGCCACCGGTGAGGTGCCCAACCTGGTGATCCGCGCGAAGGGCCGGCCGGAGCTGGTGGTGCCCTTCGCGGATGAGTTCGTGCCGACGGTGGACGTGCCCGCCGGGCGCATCGTGATCCGGCCTCCGGAGTACCTGGAGGCGGACGGGCCGGAGGAGTCGGGAGACGGAGGGTGAGCTACCGCGTGGAGCTGCTCACGCTGTTCCCCGGGATGGTGTCCGGCTACCTGGGCGCGAGCATCCTCGGGAAGGCCCAGGAGAAGGGGCTGCTCTCCGTCACGCTCACCGACGTGCGCGACTACGCCGAGGGCAAGCACCGCGTCACCGACGACGCGCCCTACGGCGGCGGCGCCGGCATGGTGATGAAGCCCGAGCCGCTGGTGGCCGCCATCGAGGCCGCTCGGGCCCGTCAGCCCGGGGCGAAGGCGCTCCTGATGAGCCCCCGGGGGCCCACGTTCACGCAGGCCACGGCGCGCGAACTGGCGCGGCATGAGGCCGGGCTGATCCTCGTCTGCGGCCGGTATGAAGGCGTGGACGAGCGCGTGATGCCCTTCCTGGATGGGGAACTGTCCCTGGGCGACTTCGTCCTCACGGGCGGGGAGGTCGCTGCCATGGCGGTGGTGGACGCGGTGGCGCGGCTGGTGCCGGGCGTCCTGGGCAACGAGGCGTCCTCCGTGTCGGAGAGCTTCGAGGAGAACCTCCTGGAGCACCCGCACTACACCCGGCCGCCCGTCTTCCGAGGGGCCGAGGTGCCTGCTGCCCTCCAGTCTGGCGATCACGCCCGCATCGCCCGCTGGCGCCGGTGGAAGGCCATCAAGCTCACGCAGGAGCGGCGGCCGGACCTGTTCGCGCGGCTGGTGTTCAGCAAAGCGGATCAGAAACTGCTCGCCAGGGAAGAAGAAGCGTTGTAACCCTGCGTGTTCTCGCGGAACCTTTTGTTGCAGGCTTGTTCGTCCCGGCGCTCTCTGCTAGGACGGCCCGCTCTTTTCCACGCGTCCTACGCGTCAAGTTCCGCTTTCTGGAGTCCGTCATGCGCCGCAGCCTCATCGAGCACGTCGAAAACAAGTTCCTGCGCAAGGACATCACCGCGTTCCGCACGGGTGATTCCGTTCGCGTCCACTGGAAGGTCAAGGAAGGCGAGAAGGAGCGCGTGCAGGCCTTCGAGGGCGTGGTCATCCGCAAGACCAAGGGCACGAACCGCGCGACCTTCACGGTGCGCAAGATGTCCTTCGGCGTCGGCGTGGAGCGCATCTTCCCCATCCACAGCCCCCGCTACGAGAAGATCGAGGTCCTCACCCGCGGCGACGTGAACCGCAAGCGCCTGTTCTACCTCCGCGAGCTGAAGGGCAAGGCCTCGCGCGTGGACGTGCAGGTGGATCCTGAGAGGGCCGCCGCCAAGGCCGCCAAGGCCGCCGCCGCCGCTCAGGGCTAGTAGGTCCGCAGAAACCCTCTCGCGGCCTTCGCGGCCGCGTGCGAGAAGGAGCGTCCTTCATTGGACGCTCCTTTTTTCGTTCGGGCTAGACTGCGCGCGCCATGCACTTCGTCGAGGTCGCCATCCAGAACGTCCGTGGGTTCTCTCCCACCGGACGCTTCCCGCTGAAGACCGGGTACCTCATCCTCAAGCCGCCCACGGCGGACATGTTGCCGCTCGGGAACCTGGCGCTGTCCCTGCTGTTCGCGGATGGCCGGGGTGGAGACTCGAGCCTGGTGGGCTCGGCGGGGCGCTCCGGCAAGGCCGCGCTGACGTTCGTGGGGCAGGACGGGATGACGTACCGGATCTTGCGCGAGCTGGGCGGTTCCGGATCGCTGCACCGGCTCAACCCCGCCACCAGCCAGCCGGAGCTGGTCTCCACGGACGTCTCGGAGATCAACCAGTACCTGCGTGGCCAGGCGGGCCTGCCTCCGCGCACCACCTTCGAACAGGTGTACTGCCTGCAGCTGGTGATGCTGCCGTCGCGCCGGCCCCGCAAGAGCCTGGCCAAGGCCGCGGCGGCCGCGGGCGCGAAGGCCTCCGGGACCACGCCGTCACTGGCGGCCGCCACCCAGGTGCTGCCGGCGGAGGACGTCCCGGCCGCGGAAGCGAAGGTGAAGGTGCTGGAGAAGGAGCTCGTCACCGCGAAGGCGGTGGATCAGCTCCAGTTCAAGGTGGACGAGCTGGCGTCGCTCATCTTCGAGGCGGACTCGAAGCTCAAGGGCGGTGAGGGGCTCAAGGAGGCCATCTCGCAGGCGGAGGCCGCCTGGCGCGCGGCACCTTCTCCGGAGTCGCTGGGCCTGCCGCTGGACATCCTCACGCGCGTGAAGCGCTACCCGAAGGCGGTGGCCCGGCGGGATGAGGCGCTGGCGCGGCTGGAGACGGACCGGGATCCGGAGCTGGAGGACGCGTCGCTGAAGGTGCCGCCGCTCACGAAGAACCGCATCTTCTGGGGCGGCCTGGGCGCGGGCGTGCTCTTCATGGGCCTGAGCGTGGGCCTGGGCATCGCCGCGGCGCAGCCCATGTGGCGCTACCTGGCGCTCCTCAACATCCCCGCCTTCGGCACGGCCGGGCTGATGGCGCTGCGCTACGTGGACGACCTGCAGCATGCCACGCGCAAGGGCTCCAAGGACACCCGCAAGGACGCGCGGCAGAAGAAGATCCTCGACGAGTTCGAGCTCGAGGACGCGCCCGTGCGCATGGCCGTCAAGGCCCTGAACCTGGAGCACTACACGGAGATCCCCGGGGCGCTGGAGCAGAAGGATCTGCTCGGCATCCGGCTGGGGGAGCTGCAGACGCAGCTGGAGGAGTTCGAGGCCTCCGCCGAGTACCAGGGCGCCCTGCGCGACGGGCAGGATCTGCGCGCGCAGCAGGAGGAACTCAACGCGGAGCTGTCCGCCAAGGGCACCTACGTGCGCGACCTGCGCGAGGTGGAGCGGGAGCTGTCCCGGCTGAAGGAGTCCATCGCGCTGGCGAAGGCGCCCCCGGTGCCGGTGGCCGCGGCCCCCGGCCAGACGCCGGCCCCGGTGGATCCGCTGGAGGACCCGTCGCCCCTGGTGCTGTCGCAGGCCGCGGACGTGCTCACGCTCGACATGCTGTCGGTACAGGCGCTCCTGAAGGACCGCTGCGTGCAGTACCTCACCGCGCTCACGGACAAGCGCTACCAGGGCGTGGAGTGGGACCGCGAGGGCAACGCCTTCCTGCTCGCGCCGAACAGCCGCATCCCGGTGGGCGAGCTGTCCCCGAAGGACATCGACCTCTACTACCTGGCGCTGCGCCTGACGGTGGTGGAGAAGACGTGCGCCCGGGTGAAGCGCCCCTTCCTCCTGGATGACGTGCTGACGGGCGTGGACGAGGCGAAGCTGCCCCTCGTCGCCCGCATGCTCAAGCACCTGGGCACGCTCACGCAGGTGCTGCACGTCACCGCCCACCCCGGCTTCGGCCAGATGTCGGACGGCACCGTTAACGTCTAGCCGCCGCAGGAAGTACGAGGGGCGGCGGGGACGGAATGGGGACGCGGCGGGACGTGGGGAACGTGGCGGAGGCGGAGGGCGTGCGCCTGCTGGAGTCGCAGGGCTTCCGGGTGGTGGCGCGCAACTGGACGTGCCGCTACGGCGAGCTGGACATCGTGGCGGAGCAGGGGGAACTCATGTGCTTCGTGGAGGTGCGCATGCGCTCCACGGCGGCGTGGGGAGACCCGTCGCACACCGTGTCCTTCGCCAAGCAGCGCCGGGTGGTGAAGGCCGCGCTGCACTATCTCTTTCAGAATGGCATCGACGGGCGCATGGTGCGCTTCGACGTCATCTCCGTCGTGGGCCAGGGCGAGCACGCCCGGGTGGAGCACCTGCCCGCCGCCTTCGACGCTGGCATGTAAAGGAATCCGTCCCTTGGCTGGAACGCTCTACCTCGTGGCCACGCCCATCGGGAACCTGGGGGATGTCACCGCCCGGGCCCTGGAGACGCTGCGCACCGTGGGCTTCCTCGCGTGCGAGGACACCCGGCACTCGCGCATCCTGTTGGACCACTTCGGCATCACCGGGAAGGACCTGGTGAGCCTGCCCGCCTTCGCGGAGGGGCAGCGCGCCGGGCGCATCCTGGACCGCATCGAAGCAGGGGAGTCCTGCGCGCTCGTCACCGACGCGGGCAGCCCCGGCATCAGCGACCCGGGGGAGAAGCTGGTGGCGGAGGCGCTGGAGCGCGGCCTGAAGGTGGAGCCGGTGCCCGGGCCCACGGCGCTGGTGGCCGCCCTGAGCGCATCCGGCCTGCCCACCGGGCGCTTCCACTTCCTGGGGTTCCTGCCGCGAAAGGGGCCGGAGCGCAGGGCCATGCTGGACGAGGTGGCCCCCCTGTCCGCCACCTGCGTCCTCTACGAGTCCCCGCGCCGCCTGGCGGAGACGCTGGTGGACCTTCAGGAGGCCTGGGGCGACCGCCGCGCGTGCGTGGCGCGCGAGCTGACCAAGCTGCACGAGGAGTTCGTCCGGGGGCCGCTGTCCGCGCTCGTGGCGCGCTACGCGGGCGAGGAGACCCGGGGCGAGGTGGTGGTGCTGGTGGAGGGCCGCACCGGCGAGCAGCGCTGGAGCGAGGACGAGCTGCGCCGGGCGCTGGAGTCGGGCCTGGCTCGCGGCGAGAAGCTCAAGCCGCTGAGCACGGAGCTGGCCCGCCGCGCGGGGTGGCCCGGCCAGGAGGTGTACCGGCTGGGCCTGGGGCTGAAGCAGCGGTAGGGGAGGCCCGCCGCTGCTTCTGGCGGGACTTCAGAAGCTGAAGGTCGCGCCCAGGTCGAAGCGGAACGTGGTGCTCTGGATGGCCCGGAAGCGGCGGGACACCAGGTCGTAGCGCCAGTCGAACGTGGGGTTCAGCTCCGGCGAGCCCACTGCCGTGTCCACCTGGCCGTCGCCGTTCAGGTCCTGGCCAATGGCCTCGGACGTGAGCAGGTGGTCCGTGTTGTAGAGGAAGTTGCCGGAGGCGCGGATGGTGAAGGCCTGGGCGGCGCGGGCGGTGACGCCCAGCTGGCCACCCACCTGGAAGTAGTCGTCGGAGGTGAGCAGCTTGCGCAGCGCGGAGCTCATCTCGTTGTAGTACCGGCCGCGGCCCACGTAGTTGCCCAAGAGGCGCAGGTCCAGGGCGAACTTCTGGGACCTGGCCGCGTTCTCGAAGGGCACCAGCTCCATGCCGAAGGTGAGCGCCGTCTGCGAGGGGGCCTTGATGCCCGTCTCGTGGCGGGTCCACGGCTCCTTGTAGCAGTTGTACGGCGCGCCCAGGTTCCCCGGGTAGGGGAGGCCGGACTGATCGCAGTTGGAGTAGGCGCCGGGGCCGCGCACCGGGATGGTGTGGGACGCCTTGAAGTACGGCTCCGCCACGCCCATCTTCCGGGAGAAGGTCGTGTAGAGCTGGTACTTGTGGACGCGGTCGCCCACGTTGCCGCGCCCATCCTTCAGCGGGTCTTCCGGGTCGGTGTTGTCCAGGCTCGGGTCGCGCTGCTTGGCGGTGGGCGCTTCGTAGTCGATGCCGACGATCCACGTGGGCTTGGTGTCGTCCTTCTCCTGGTTGAAGAAGGCGTACGCCAGGCCGAAGTGCACGTTGCCCAGGCCGCCGCGGTAGCTTGCCTGGGGCACCTGGAACAGCCGGCCCACGCAGCCCTCGGCGGAGTAGGGCGAGCCGTCCGCGTTGTAGCAGCTGTTGGTGATGGTGGAGTTGCCCTGGTTCGTGCCGGACACGAAGTTCCAGGTCTCGTTCTGCTGGAAGACGATGGGCAGCTTGAAGCTGAACTCCAGGTCCTTCCACAGGCCGAAGGCCACGGCCAGATTCAGCCGCGCGTCCGTGCCCTTGTACCAGAGCTCGTTGACCTCCGAGACGTCGGTGGCGTCACCGCCGCGAAGCTGCTCGCGGACGATCTTCGCGCGCGTCTGCGTGCGCTCGAAGCCCACGTCGAGGAAGAGGTCGAACGGATCATCATCCTCGAACGAGGAAGCAATCCGGGTGATCTCCGCCGCGCTGGCGGCGAAAGGCACGCCCAGCGTCAGCGCGGCGATGACGGCGCGAAACCTGTGCATCCACTACCTCCGACGACCACGGCCCAGGGCTGCCAGCTAGCCGTGCCGTCGGAGGAGTGTCAAGAAATGGGTGGGGCTTTACTTCCCCGCGACGGAGGTTCCCAGCAATCCATCCAGCCGCTGGACCTCGGTGTCGAAGGCGCCCTTCTGGGCCGCCGCCAGGGACGCGCGGAAGGTCTTGTGCTGGTCGAAGGGGTCCAGGACCCGGTTTTCGCCCAGCATGAGCTGGTAGTGCAGGTGGGGGGCGAAGGAGCGGCCCGTGTTGCCGCTCTGGGCCAGCACCTGGCCCGCGGACACGCGCATCCCGGGCTGGACGGTCCGGGGCAGCTCCGCCAGGTGCAGGAAGAGGGCGCGGCGGCCCTTGCCCCCGGATTCCACCAGCTCGATGCAGTTGCCGTTGCTGCCGAAGTTCCAGTTCTTGCGCTTGATGACGCCCGCGAAGGGGGCCCGGACCGGCGTGCCCACCGGCGCGCGGAAGTCCACGCCCTTGTGGCCGCGACCGTCGCGCAGGAGCGAGGTGATCTGCTCGTAGCTGTCGATGGGCGACTTCTCCATCCGCAGCTCCAGCTCGTCGCCGCCGGGCAGGTAGTAGCGGGCGTTCGCCTCACCCGCGGGCGTGAAGCGGTAGGCGCGGTGCGTCTGGCCCGTCTTGCCGCTCACGAAGCGCACCGCGTACACCAGCGGCTCCTCGTTGGGGCGGCGCTGGAAGAGCACGTCCAGGGTGTCCCCCCGGAGGATTTCGCCGGGGACGCGCACCCACCACACCAGCGTGCGCGTCACCACCTGCGCCAGGGCGGGGCCCACGGTGGCGTCCGAGGCCTGGACGAGCGCCGTCTCCAGCGGGCCCTCGATGCGGATGGACACGCGCTCCAGGCCCGCGGCCTTCACGGGGTCGGTGGGCGCGGGCGGGGCCACGGGGGCCTGGGCCACGGTGCCGGCATCCTGCGCGGACGCGGTCTGCGAGGCGACGTCCATGGGGACATCCGCCATGCGCTGTTTCCACCACCACACGCCACCCGCGGCCGCGCCGAGGATGACGGAGACGGCAACCACCGGTCCGAAGGGATTGCGCTTCGGTGGTCCACCGAGGGTGGGAAGATTCGGCCGCATTCAGGCTCCCTGAGGGTAAGAAGGTACGCGGGGGCCGAAACCGCCGGCAGAAAGGCGATATTTCGGCGCCCCAGGCTACTCGTCCGGGCCGTCTTCCTGACCGTCCGGGGTGGTGTCGCGCAGGCCGAACTCCTTCATCTTCGTCTGGAGCGACTTGCGGCTGATCTGCAGGAGGCGCGCGGCGCGCGTGACGTTGCCGCCCGTCTCCTCGAGCTTCTTGACGATGAGGTCCCGCTCCAGCTCCGCGGCCTTCATGCGCACGATGTCCTTGAGGCCCACTTCGCCCACAGGGACGTCCAGCGTGCCCAGCGAGGCGGCGACCTGTGCCCCCGCCTGCACGCCCGCTCCCCCGCGCACCGGCTCCGGCAGGTCCTTCGCGGTGATGAGGGGACCGTCCGCGAAGAGCAGCACGCGCTCGATGAGGTTCTCCAACTCGCGGATGTTGCCCGGCCACGCATACGCCTGGAGCAGCGCGAGCGCGTCGTCGGCGATGCCTTCGATCTTCTTGTGGAGCCGCCGGTTGTACTTGTCCACGAAGTGCGCGGCGAGCATCGGGATGTCGCCCCGGCGCTCGCGCAGCGCGGGCAGCACGATGGGCACCACGGCCAGCCGGTAGTACAGGTCCTTGCGGAAGCGGCCCGCTTCAATCTCCGCCTGGAGGTCGCGGTTGGTGGCGGCCACCAGGCGCACGTTCACGCGCGTCGTCTTGATGCCGCCCACGCGCTCGAACTCGCCCTCCTGGAGCGCGCGCAGGAGCTTCACCTGCATCTCGACGGGGATTTCACCAATCTCGTCCAGGAAGAGGGTGCCCTCGTCGGCCAGCTCGAAGCGGCCGGGCTTGGACGTGACGGCGCCGGTGAAGGCGCCCTTCTCGTAGCCGAACAGCTCGCTCTCCAGCAGCGTGGCGGGGATGGCGGCGCAGTTGATCTTGATGAACGGCTTGTCGCGGCGGCTGGACGCGCCGTGCAGCGCGGTGGCGATGAGCTCCTTGCCCGTGCCGCTCTCGCCGGTGATCAGCACCGTGGAGGGCGTGTCCGCGACCTTGTCGATGATCTTGTAGACGTCTTGGATCTGCGGCGACTCGCCGATGATGGCGGACCGGGCCTTGTGGTCCGCGCGCACGGAGCGCTTGGCGCTCTCGTTCGTCTTGGCGGCCTTGGCCACGACGGAGGACAGCTCCGTCTGATCAAAGGGCTTGGTGATGTAGTCGAACGCGCCCGCCTTGATGGCCTCCACCGCGGAGTCCACGGTGCCGTGCGCGGTGATGATGATCACCGGCACGTCCGGGTTGGCGGCGCGCACGGCGGCGAGCACTTCCATGCCGCCCAGCTTGGGCATCACCAGGTCGGTGACGACGATGTCCGCGCCGTTCTTGTGGAACTCGGCCAGGCCCTGCTCGCCGTTCTCCGCCACGGTGACGTCGAACCCGTCGCGGCGCAGCAGGGCGGCCAGCACCTTGCGCAGGTTCGTCTCGTCGTCGATGACCAGGACCTTGGCCATAAGCCTCCGCGCGAAAGGAAGAGGACTAGCGGCGCGCCGGGGGAGCGGCGGGGACGGCGCCTTCCAGCGTGCAGATGGCGTCCGGGTGCTTGATGCGCAGGAGCAGCGACTCCAGCACGCGGAACGGGTGGTTCATCTTGCTGGCGCCCAGGTAGGCCGCGACCATGTCCATGGCCACCGCCAGGTCCATGTTCTCCCGGCCCGTGGACACCACCACGCCGGACTCACCGCGCAGGCGGTTGGACTGGTAGACGCCGTCTGCCGCGAGCTGGCTGATGGTCTGGATCTCCAGCACGCCCGTCTTCTCGTAGATGCGGTGCAGCTGCGAGTACAGGCGCGGCGACAGCACCACGGCGTAGGGGCCGAAGTGGCCGGCCTCGTTGAGCTTGCGCGTGGCCTCCACGATGGTCTGGAAGCCGCCGCCCGGCGCCGTCCAGTCCCCCAGCGTGGCGGTGAGGCGGCCGTTGGCCGTCATCAGGCCCTCGTAGCCCAGGCGCTGGTCGCCGTAGAAGATGAGCTCGTCCTCCTGCTGCGCGCACAGCGCGGCGGCGCCGGCGGCGGCGGACACGTCCAGCGGCATGTTGTGCGTGCGCGCCGCCTCGATGTCCCGCCAGTGCAGCAGGAAGTCCTTGTAGATGATGGGGATGGTCTTGAACTTGCGGACGTCGGTGAAGACCATCGCGGTCTCCTGCTCGCCGACGATGTCCACCGCGCCCGGGGACACGCCCTGGAACTCGTCGTAGGCCACCGTCTGCACGCCCGCGCCCAGCGGACCGTAGATGTCCAGGATGCGGCGGCCCACCAGCGACCGGCGAGCCACCTGGATCACCGTCTCGTTGAGGCGCGCCCACTCCTCTTCGCGCAGCGGGTTCTCGGCATGTCCAAGGAAGTCAGGCATCGGTGTCTCCGTCACGAGCGGCGGCAGAGGAGGGGAGAGGTGAAGTCAGGAAACGAAAGGGTTCTAACGACCGCCACCGGAGCCGCCGCTTCCACCGCCGCGGCGCAGGCTGCCGATGGTGAGCGGATGGCCGTTGGCCGAAGGCGGCGGCGCGGGGACGCCATAGATGAGGCGCTGGGGCGGCAGGGACGTCAGGGGCTCGTTCGCCAGGCGGCCCACCGCGGGCGGGGCGGGGGGCGCCACGTGCACG